>CAYRBD010000004.1:0-7723 GCA_964422465.1 uncultured Chitinophagaceae bacterium | reverse complement strand
GCCAAAGGAACCTATAGCCCCTTATACAAGGTAGCGGAACAATATAATAACGGTACTGCCACCAGCAACAGGGATAAATCCTTTGTACTGGCAAAAAATGTGCAAGTCTATGGAGGCTTTGCAGGAAATGAGACATCGTTGAATCAACGAAACGACGCCCTGATATATACCGTGAACAGTACTATACTTACAGGTATCCTCCATGGTGGAGACACCGCTTATCACGTACTTCTCTCTGCCGGGGATATGGGAAACGCCCTGATAGATGGATTTACCATTACAGGTGGAAATGCGAACCTTCTCTCATCAACTTCAGCTGGCGCCGCTCCTGAATATCCTATGGATACATTAAAGGTAAATGGAGAAGAGGTGATCAATTTCAGAGGAGGAGGCCTGTTTGTTGTTAATAGCAGTCCCACGCTTTCTCACCTGATCATTCAATCCAACAAAGGCATGCTGGGAGGTGGCCTCTACAATGGGAAGGCCTCTTCTCCTAAAATTTCCCGGGTTACCATTTGTTGGGATACCGCAGCAACCGGGGGCGGAGTGTGTAATTTTTATGCCTCTCCGGAGTTTTCAAAGGTGACCATCCGGAATAACCGAAGTCAATCGGGAGGAGGAATCGCCAACCTTTATGGCGCTCCCGTATTCACCGATGTAGTTGTCACCCGAAACAGTTCGGGTCAGGCTGGCGGCGGAGTAACAAACGGTGAAAGTGCTGCTGTATTCACTAACACCACAATAGTTGACAATACCGGACAGGTTGGTGGTGGAATGGCCAATTCAGTTTGTTCACCCGTATTTACCAATATTACCATTAGCGGCAATACAGCAGAATACGGAGGAGCCCTTTACAATGGAAACCAGAGCAACCCCGTGCTGCGTAATAGCATTGTTTTGGGGAATATGAATACAAAGGATGCTCGCTCAGTATATAGTGATAATACCTCCTCTGTCACCTATAATTATTCTCTTATTGACAGTGTCTATTATAAAAAAAACAAGCCCCGGGATACTATCCGCAAGTCAAAAAATACAATCTTCAATGATCCGGCAACCGGTGATTATACCTTGAAGTCAAACTCCTGGGTGATCAATAAGGGGGATAATGATTACTATTCCGAAGACAGTATTCCCGATATTTCGGCAGACAGTACAGACCTTGCCGGTAACCCGCGTATTTATAACAGAGCTAATGGCGGTGTTGTGGATTTGGGCGCTTATGAATATCAGGGTAATCTTGTACATCCTGATGACGACGGTATCCTTTATGTAGATAGCAGCGATGTAAATAATTCTTATGCAGATGGTAGCAGTTGGACTAGTGCGCTGCCTTATTTATCCGAAGCCATTGCCTTTGCGGATACCAATACCGCAGTAAAGGAAATTCATGTGGCAAACGGGACTTATTTTCCCACAGGTACCCAAGGGGACGCTAACCGAGATAGCACATTTCTTGTCACTCGCACCGGATTAAAAATTATTGGGGGCTATCCAACCGGTCTATCCCGGAGCGGAGCCAAAGGGAGCACTATCTTAAGCGGTGATATTGGCACTTCTGGAGATAATGCAGACAACAGTTATCACGTTATGGTTATTTCTAATATCGGTAGCTCATCCGATAGTTTAGTAATTAAAGGTATCACTTTTGCCAAGGGTAATGCCGACGGGTCGGATACCGTGTTCTATAATGGCCAAAGAGTTGCACAAAATATTGGTGGCGGGCTGGTCATCGATTCGGTAGCCGGCACAGGGAAAATATTCTTTGATTCCTGCCAATTTTTGAAAAATGACGCTGGCCATGGTGGCGGAATGTTTGATACTAAAACTTCATCTGTATTTTATGGTTGTACTTTTTCGGATAATCATTCGGATGCAAATGCAGCATCCAACGGCGGAGGTTTGGAAAATGGGGAGGCTTCCTCTTCCACTTTTATCAATTGTAAAATAGCGGGTAACCAGGCGCCAATGGGTGGAGGAGTGATGAACAAAGTCAATAGTTCATCTACTTTTATTAATTGCAGCATCACCGGAAATAATGCTTTAAGTGGTGGCGGAGTGATGAATAGTTATGCATCCACATCATCATCCTTTATCAATTGTACCATTTCGGGAAATAATGCCGGACAGCCTATGGAAAGAGGAGCTGGCGGTGGAATAGAAGGTACCGGTGCTTCCTGCACGCTGGTTAACTGTATTATCTGGGGAAACAGCGGTGGCATCGACGGAACCCCAACAGTAACTTATAGCCTGGTTCAGGGATGGACAAGTGGTGGAACGGGCAATCTGCCTGACACGACAGATCCGCAATTTACCAATGATCCTTCTTACACAACGGCTCCTTTTACCGCAGGTAATTATCAATTAAAAGCTGGCAGCCCGACTATTAATGGCGGGAATACTGCCGCTCTTCCAGCCGGTGACACGACAGACCTGGCCGGTAATTCGAGGATATACAACAATGCCAATGGCGGTATCGTGGATATGGGGGCTTACGAATACCAGGGCAACCCCGAGCCTCCGATCATCACTTCCCAACCAACTGATACTGCGGTATGCAATAATTCACCCGCGGCCTTTGCCGTTATTGCGACGGGGACAAACGTTAGCTACCAGTGGCAATTTTCCGCAGATGGAACCACCTGGAATGACGCTCCGGATGGTCATTCTGACAGCCTGAAGTTGACCAATGTTACGCATGCCGATAGCGGTCATTTGTATCGGGTTGTATTAAGTAATGCTTTCGGAACAGACACCTCTCAAAGTGCAGTGCTTTCAGTTATTCTTAGTCCCAATATCAGGCTGCAGCCCAGGAATAGAACGGTCTGTACACGATCAGATGTCTCCTTCTCGGTGCAGGCCACCGGAATCAATCTGCACTATCAGTGGCAAAAGAAACTAAGCGCGAGGAGGCAGTTGTTAAACTATATCTCTAACTTGCTTTCCGGAAGCTCCCCCTCCCCGGCTAATCAGACCCGGTGGAGCAATATCCCAAATGCTACGGGAGCAGTTCTTTCCCTCACCGGGCTAACAGATAACGACAATAACAACCAGTACAGAGTGGTCATAACCGGCAGTTGCAGTACCGTCAACTCTAAACCGGTTACGCTGATTGTAAACGCAGATGCTACAGTTGCCCTCCAACCACGCAATCAGACCGTCACCCCGGGTAGCGATGCCAATTTTACAGTGATAGCTACAGGGCGAGGTACACTAAGCTACCAGTGGCAAATCTCCACTGATGCGGGAACTACGTGGACAAATATTCCCGGAGCCACCCAATCGTTATTAAGCATTTTTAATGCTTCTGAAACAGACGATGGTAACCAATACAGAGTGGTAGTAACCGGCGGTTGCAATCAGCTTGTCTCCCACTCCGCAAGGCTGAGCGTGAGTGAAAGAATAAACCCGCTTCAGCAGATACTGAACAATATATGGAATGGGTTGCTTAATATCCAGTTACCGGGCAATTTCTGGCGGATGCAACCTCAGCAGGATATGACGGCCACGCCCCCGAAACCTGAAACCGGCCCATCCCACAACTATGTAGTTTATCCCAATCCGGTCACTCATTCTACATTGACCGTTAGAGATCAATCCGGTCAGGCTCTGGGATACATTAGCTTGTACAACATTTCCGGACAAAGAGTATTACAAACCCACTCCGATAACAGCCAGATCACCGTGCAGTTACATGATGTAATGCCGGGAATTTATGTACTGCAGATCATAGACAAGCATCAACATACTTATTCCACTAAGATTATCGTGCAAAATGAGGGAACAACATTTAAATAATATCCATTCAACCCAGGTGTCTGCCGCCCGATGGGTAGCGGACACCTGATCAAAAACTAAAACTCATGAAAAAGAACTCTTTTATCTTATACGCCGGGCTAACAACGTCCATATTATCCCTGTTGCCTGCTGGGATGCCCGACAAGAGGGAAGTTCCAATGGTCAGGAAAACAGGAGATACACAAAACAGGAACACCGGTCATCCATTGATACTGAAGCGAAAAGAAAGGCAGAACATCGCAAAATAGGATTTTTTCTGGAATAAAGCTTTTGATTTTGATTATCCATAATAGCAGAAAAAAGGGACTGGCTCAATCAGACAAGGAAGCTGTTTTTTCACTTGAAAAAGAGCTGGCACAGGCGTCCAAATCACCTGTTGAGTTAATGGACGCAGAAGCCAATTATCATTTAATGACTTTAAGTAACTTAAACAAACTGACTCCCAACATCCATTGGAATCAACTTTTTAGAGAAATGGGAATTCAGCAGGATACGGTTATTGTGAGTCAACCGAAATTTTATAAAGCGTTGTTCGGTTTATTGAAAAGTGTGCCTCTTACTGTTTGGAAAGAATACCTGACTTTTCATCTGATCAGCCAGTATGCTCCCTGGTTAAGCAAACCATACTCCAATGTCCATTTTATTTTTTATGAAAAAACATTGAAGGGCCTGAAGAAGCAAGAAGATCGTTGGGAAAGAGCCGCAAAACTAGTCAATTATTCATTGGGAGACGCCTTAGGCCAGATTTATGTCAAGCGCTATTTCCCTCCTTCGGCCAAGACTTATATGGAGAACATGGTCAATAATATCGAAGCCGATTATCGGATACATATCAAAAACCTGACCTGCCTGAGCGACTCCACCAAGACAAAAGCGCTGGATAAATTAAACGCCGTGGTCAAAAAAATAGGTTATCCGGGTCATTGGAAAGATTATTCTTCTATAGATATAAATAATTGTGATTTGATAGGTGATTTAAAACGACTTGGCCAGTGGTATTATCATTATGATATGGCCAAGCTGAATAAGCCGGTTGACCGATCAAAATGGTTTATGACACCTACGACTGTGAATGCTTATAATAATAGGACTTCAAATGATATTAACTTCCCAGCAGGTATTTTACAACCGCCTTTTTATTTTCAGGGGGCAGACGATGCCGTCAATTGTGGAGGAATTGGTATGGTGATCGGCCATGAAATAACGCATGGGTTTGATAATCTGGGCAGCAAGTCTGATAAAAACGGTTCCCTCAAAAACTGGTGGACAAAAGAAGACAGGCAAAAGTTTGATAAACTTACCGAAGGTATAGTCAAACAATATAATGCCTATACCGTTCTGGATACTCTTCACCTGAATGGCAAACTGGAAGAAACGGGAAACATCGCTGATGTAGGCGGTTCGTCAATAGCCTATACAGCCTTTAAAATGACCAAAGAAGGACAAAGTGATACGCTCATCAATGGCCTGACCCCTGATCAACGTTTCTTTTTGTCTTTTGCACAAATGTGGCGGGTGAAAGTGCGACCACAGGCTATTGCTTTTCAGGTTCATACCAATCTCCATTCTCTTCCAAAATGGCGTGTTAACGGGCCTTTATCAGACTTGCCGGCCTTTTATAAAGCCTTCAACGTAAAACCGGGAGACGGGATGTACCGACCAGATAGTATGCAGGTGAAGATTTGGTGAGCAGTTGGCAGTAAACTATTGACTATTGACCAATAACGCGTAAACGAGCTTTCAGCTTTTAAAAAAGTATTCATTCACAACTAAAATTTTAATACCATGAAGAAAAGAATCATTTTAGGCACCGCTGTCCTCATGGCGGGATGCCTGACCGTAAGCACGATAAAATCAAATGCCCAAAGTAAGGACGTGGCAGCCATTAAAAAAGTTATCGAGGAGGAATCCAATGCTTATTTCCATAAGAATTACGATAACTGGTTAAAAACCTGGGCGCATGACCCGGCGGATGTTCACCTTAATATCGGGCCTTCCGGTTACGGCTATCTGATAGGATGGAGTGCCATTGCCGCCGAGTACAAAAAAGAAATGCAGCAAATGGGGACTATGAGCGAAGCCGATATTGCTCCTTTGGTACATAAAACGGATTACGACATTAAAGTCAACGGCAATATGGCCTCAGCAAGCTTTAAAAATGGCAAACACCACAATGCAGAACTACGCACTTTAGTAAAACAAAATGGCCAATGGGAGATACTGAGTCTTACCAGTATTAACAGCGCTGCTTATGCCATGAGAACAACCATTAATAGAATGAAAACTTTTACCGGTAAATGGGTATTAGACGGTAAAGCATCCATGAAACCTTCTAACGGTGTAGAATTAAATTCGCTGCAATTTGACCTGGAAGTAACACCCAATGGGCTGGAGCAGCTCTCAGACGCTACTTTTTCAAACAAAGGCCATTCTTTTGCCCCTCCTACCGAGTATGAATATTTTATACCCGACTACAGCACAAACACAGTTTCTTATATGGATATTTATAAAAACCCATCCGGACAGACATTTACCCGGATAGGGCAGGTAACTTCTAATCATCCTAATTCCTTTACCGTAACAGTGATGTATTCCGGCAAGCCAACCACTATACAAGATGAATATACCGTAACTATGAAAAATGGCGAAAGACACGAGGTCGGCAGACACTTTAACAGAGATGGCAAGCGAACCAGTACCAGTACCATCAATTTACGCCGGATGAAATGAGATAGTAAATGAAGCCTTCAGTCTTTTGGCTTCCAAAGAGCGTTCTTGACTCTGACCGTTTTCATGGTTGGGTTTTTGGTTGATAAAAGGCCCTGCTCTTTCCAGGGCGGGGTTTATTTCCCAAACGGAGTGTCACTGCGAGAAGGAACGACCGAAGCAGTCTTAATAAAATATATACCAATCACCTTAATCACTTTAGGTAACAAGGCAATCATTAAAGAGAAGATTACCGAACATCATACACAACAGCCAATTGATGAGGTGCTTATTTTTAAGTTTAAATGAAATAAAATTGTCTGAATATGGATCCTACCAGAGAAGTAAAACGAATACGGGATTTTAGCTAAAAACAAAGACTTATCAATAACTAAAAACCTAATCATCATGAAAAAGTTGTCATTCATTATTGCCACCGGATTTTTAACCGTTTTATTATCCGGCCTTTGTTGCCATGGGCAACAATTAACAGCGAAACAGATTGCATATCCGGGCGCTGTTAGAACCGGTAAAATAGAAGCTGCTCTTGCCACTTTGCATCCGGACACATTAAATGGAAACATATTGGCGCTTTACAGCAAACCTTATAAAGTACGTGCCGGAACCATCCAAACCATCGTTGAAAAATGTGCCGAATTTTATCAACAGAAATTCCCGGATGTGAAATTTGATTTACAGATTATGATCTTAAACCGGGAAGACTGGAATAAAGTCCATCTGGTTGATTATGGGTCACCCTACGGGATGCCAACTTCCTTCTATAGCATAAATAAATTATTTATTGCTGCCGACAAAAAAGCAGTTAATAATTTGTTTGGCGTAAACGGCTCCACCGATCCCAAAAGGTTGTCACAGTTCGACTGCATCGCCTTGCATGAACTCGGCCATATTTTCCTGGAAAGATATAACCATACCTTCACCCACAAGTTGTGGGCTGATGAATTTTTAGCTTCTTATTTTGCCATTTGTTTTTTCCAACAACATAAAAATTATCCGGGGTTACCACAAATAGACGAATCCGGTTATCAGCCAAAATATAAAACGCTTGAGGATTTTGAACGATTGTATAGTACTGTCGGCCCTCCCAATTATGGATGGTACCAGGGAAAGTTCCAGGAGCTTGGAAAAAGACTATACCCAAAATTTAAAGTGGAACTTCTCAGGAAATTCATTGCCAACTATTCACCTGAAGGAAAGA
>CAYRBD010000003.1:35643-83354 GCA_964422465.1 uncultured Chitinophagaceae bacterium | reverse complement strand
TTGTCATAGCCAAGAGCGCTAATCTCAACCTTCCCTGAGGGGTTAAAATCCTTAATAAGGATTTTTGATTTATATTTTGGAATAATACAATATAAATTCTTAGCTTTTTTTGTAAAAAAGAGCTCAATATGTGCATGCTCTCCACCTGGCTTAATCATTTTAGTAATGTCATAACCTGACATATAACTGGCTTTGTTTACCTCGGGTCGTTCTCCTGAACTCCACTGCCGGACATGCTTCCAGGGATGAGTCTCATATATGGCTTCCCCATTTATCTTTAACCATTTTCCGATTTCCGATAATCGTTGTTGCATAATCACCGGAATGCGACCATCCGCCGTCGGACCAACGTCCAGCAATAAGTTCCCTCCCCGGGAAACTACGTCAATAAGAGTTAGAATCAGGTGATAACCAGTTTTATAATCCTTCAATGCCTCCATTCGATTGTATCCATAGGAATATCCTATACCCTGGTTTTCTTCCCAGGTAATATCGGGATCTTTACCACTACCGTATTCGGAGGTCGTGTACGTACTACCCGTATTCTTTCCCCGGGTATTGCTTCCCCACCGGTCATTTACCACTACATCTTTAGCTACTGGTGAATCATTAAAAAGCCAGGCAAGAAATTCCAGGCTGTACCAGGCCGTATCCGGTAAATCCCACTCCCCATCCGCAAAAATTACTGAGGGCTTGTACCGGGTTACCAGGTCCTTTAATTCCGGTAGCATAACCTTGTGAATATAAAGTTGTTTATCCGTCAGCCATAAAGGGTTGTACCATTCATATAAAGAATAATAATACCCCATCCGGAGACCTTCTTTCCTTACGGCCTTCGTGAGATCGCCCAGTAAATCCCTTTTCGGGGTGCCCGTTACCGCATTCCAGGGATGGCCCCAGGAAGTATCTGCCCAGGGACTGTTCCACAGGCAATAACCTTCATGATGTTTAGAGGTCAATACCACATAGCGGGCCCCTGCCTCTTTAAAAATTTGTGCCCACTGGTCGGGATCAAATAATTCAGCATGAAATTGTTTTTCAAAATTCTCATAATGGAAATTGTTTCCATAATTTTTCTCCTGAAAGGCTTTTACTGCTGCATGGGCCTTCGCACCTTTATTTCTCAGGTCGTTCCAATACCATTCGGCATAACTGGCGCCACTGTTGGGAATAACAGGAACATAAGAAGGAACGGAATAAACACCCCAATGGATAAAAATCCCGAATTTGGCTTCATTAAACCAGGCTGGGATACCGCGCGTATTTAAAGATTTCCAATTGGGTTCGTAACGTTGGGCTGCAAGCGGATAGATACCGCCGACAAGCAGCGCTAAGCAAATCAATAACTTTTTCATGGTATAAATATAATTTATTCTAAAATCATCCCTCCAATTTATCCATTATAAAATTTATCGTCTTTCCAATTTCCCGGATTGTTTTTGATATAGGTCGCTATCCGTTGATAGGATGGCTCGTCTCTGATGATATGATCATAAAATCCCGGTTGCCATTCATGTGGAAATTGTAATCGGTTGGCATGTTTTGTAATTGCGGATTTATAGGAACCGATAATTCTGGAAACGGTTCCCGATTTCGGGGATAAATCGGCCATTTGTTTGTTTTTTTCAGATCGTGGAGGGTGATCGGGTGGTTGTTGTGGGTGTGGTAGAGACGTTGCATGCAACGTCTCTACCACACCCACGTCCGAACGTCCATCGTCCACACCATCATTATTACCATCCCTTTTGTTTTGGGGTTTATTCAATATTAGAATACCATGTAAATGATTGGGCATGACTACAAATTCCCCTAATTCAGTAAAGGGGTTATGATGGGGGATTTCGTGCCATAACACATCCACAATGGTTCCAACATTAGACCATTCCATTTCCCCATTTTTTATTTCTCCAAAAAATTGTTGTCTGTTTTTGGTGCAGATGGTAATAAAATAGGCGCCGTTCCAACCATAATCCCACCATTGTGCCCGCATAGAATCCGTCCTGTATTTTCCTTTATATTTCTTCATCGTTGTCTCCATCCGGAAGATCGGTTTTCATTTTCTTAAATATCCTTAAAGAACTAACCTTATTACCATATTTTCCACACCAAATATTGAAGAACCACAATAATACGATAAATACCCATCATCATTAAAAATCACCTATTTTTTAAATTCAGAGCTTCTAGAGGCAATTCCTCCGGGCCCGGTCTTTTAATCCAAAATCATCTCTACAACCGGAATATCATAAGGCGGTTTCAACTTCGGAACCGTCAACACCAAATCCTGTGAATTGTTATCCCTTGGTTCGTACAACAATTCCGAATCATCGTTCAAAAACTGCGTATATTTCACCTTATTGCGATAGCCTGGTAAAACTAACTTCCCATCTTTCGGATAGTCATAAAGGAACAAGTACAATCTTTTGGTCTCCGGGTTATAGGTCAGTTTAGTTTCTTCCGGCACGGTAAATTCCTCCGGCGCATACGTGCAATGATAAATTGCATCACTATTCGCATGCATCCAATACGCCATGCTGTCCAATGCCCTTTCTGCACGATAATCAAATTCTCCCCTTGCCGTAGGTCCTACATTCAAAATCAGATTTCCACCATTGGATACGGAAGAGATCAACAAATCCAATAGCTGTCTGTGGGTTTTCCAAGTCGTTTCATCCCTATAATATCCCCAGGAGCCTGAAAAAGTCTGACAGGTTTCAAACGCTTTACCCCGGTACTTTTGAAGTGCCTCGGGACTTACCTGTTCGGGGGTTTCAAAATCATAGCCATCCACATAATCATTCAGATCCAAACGATTATTTACAATAATGCCGGGCTGCAGTTTTCTCACCATAGCCAACAATTCCCTGGAATGCCAATCTTCATGGCCTTTCCCAAAGGGGCCGGGATAAGAAAAGTCCAACCAAAGGATATCAATTTTACCGTAGTTGGTCAACAATTCCCTCACCTGATGAAACAAATATTCCCGGTATCTTGAAAAATCTTTCCCCTTATTCATACGGGCATAAGCTGCGGAATCTTTTAAGTCTTTCGGTCGTTGGGGATGTACCCGATCTATGGTAAAGTCCGGGTGGTGCCAGTCAATCAGGGAGTAATAAAATCCCACCTTTAATCCTTCTTTTCTGAACGCATCTATAAATTCTTTCACCAGATCCCGATGGGCTTTGGTATTAGTAGCCTTATAATCGGTATATTTCGAATCAAATAGACAAAAACCTTCATGGTGTTTTGTCGTGAGAACAGCATATTTCATGCCCGCTGCTTTTGCTTCTTTAGCCCATTTTTCTGGCTCAAAATGATCCGGATTAAATTCATCGAAGTATTTTTGATACTGTTCATTGGTCATTCGTTCTCTGTTTTTCACCCATTCATGGCGAGCAGCAAGAGAATACAAACCCCAATGGATAAACATCCCAAAACGATCATTTGTCCACCATTGCATACGCTGCTCTTTTTGCTGAGGAGTTTCGCCAGATAGTTTTTTCGTTTGAGATAAAGCCGGCAGGCTAAGCAGGCAAGCCAGTCCGAGTAGCAAAATTTTGTTTTTCATAGTCTAAAAGGTTTGAATTAAAAAGTCTATATTGGCTTAAAATTGATTTATTTCTCTTTATGATTGAACCATACCGTATTGAACCACAATTTTTTATTGCCTTTTACCTTACAGGTCACCACTTTTTCTCCTGCTTGATTTACGGTAAAAGTACCCAATTGATGCTCCACAAATTCATCCGTATAATTATGCTGATAAGGCTCCACTACTACTTTTCCGTCAGGTGCAATTGAAGCGTCAATAGTTAAGTTCCCGATACGTATCTCTGCCGTTACCGTTTCTTTTGTGGGATTGTGTGCAGAAAAATCAATATAATACTTACCTTTCTTAGGAAAATAAACCTTCCATTTCATAGTATGCCCCTGCATCCTGGTATAGGTTGGTCGTGTTCCATCGTATTTTACGATTGGAAGCCCCTCTTTGTCAAGTGCATTGTGGCTTCTTAAGGCAAAGCCGCCGAAGGTTGATTCTGCTGCAACTTCTTTATCCAGTTTTATGTTTCCGTCAGTAGTCAGGCGGATAACGGACACATACGGGTCGCTTTGTCCGGCAGGAAGATGAATATGAACAAGCGGTCCATGCCGATCGAAGGACAGTGCAAGCGGTGGCTTGTCTCTTCTTAATAATTCAACCTTCTTTAATGTAGACAATACCCCGGCAAGTCGTAGTGTATCATCCAACGGCCAGTTGAATACTTGTAAATAAATGTGTTTACCCTTCTTATTATAAGTGATGTATCCCCAATCAAATTGATTGGGCCGGAGGGTAAGCCCTGTGCACCCGTAAATAGATTCTCCATAGGCCTTCAGCCATTTTCCCATTTCTTTTAGCCGAACCACACTTTCATGAGGTACAATTCCATTGGCTCTCGGGCCGATATTCAAGGTGTAGCCTCCATTTAAACTCACGTTAGAGATGAGTGACTTCAGTAATTCCGAAGTTGATTTAAAGTCCTTATCCTGTCCATTGTATCCCCAGGAATGTGCGATAGTCCCGGGAGTTGCCCAGGGATGTGCAGTATAGGCTGTACCAAACTGGTTGTCTCCTAAAGTTTCATAATCTACATATTTGGAACTCGCAGGTAATCCTAACCGGGAATTAATCAGGCAACCAGGTTGTAATTTATGAATCAATTGTGCTAATTGAACCAGTTGTTTTTTCTTGATAATGGTTTTTTGATACGGTATCCACATATCAAACCACATAATAGATATTTTACCATAGTTGGTTAATAATTCCCGTACCTGTGGAATTACTTTATTCTGCCAGTATTCGTTAAATTGCTCATCCGTAACCTGCCCTCTTAATTCCTGATTTTGGTTCCAGCCATTAGGGGCGGCCCAATCAATCCAATGAGAATAATAGAATCCCAGCTTTATCCCATATTTATGACAGGCATCTGCTATTTCTTTAATTATATCACGATGACTACCGGATAATTTAGGTAGGGAATAGTTTCCAACATCTGTATTCCATATAGCTACTCCATCATGATGTTTAGTGGTAATAATAATGTATTTCATCCCTGCATCTTTGGCTAGCCTAACCCATTTTTCAGGATCTATTTTATTCCAGTCAAAACGTTTTGCCAATTTCCCATATTCCTTTTTGGGAATACGATTGCGATAGCGAATCCATTCGGCATAGCGATTAAAATAACGAAGTTTTTCTCCTTCCCACATCCCCTCGGCAGCGCTATACAATCCCCAATGGATAAACATACCAAAGCGGGCCTCTTCAAACCATTGAGTTCGGGAAGCTTTTTTATTCTCGACGGATTGGGCATTTAAAGTTAGAAGGGGAATAAAAATAAAGACCAGCAGTATCAAAGAACATCTTATAATATTCGTAAACGTTATTTTTCTCATGGTTGGCTTACTCTTTTAAATTACTTTCAGTATATATTTTATAAACAATAGCTATTTTATTAGGTGCTATGGAAGGAGTTGTTATTACAAGGCCATCATTATTCCACTTCCAATGAATAGGCTGTTTACTTCCAATAGCTGAGATCCCCTTAATTTTCAGATTGGGGTTTATCTTATTCTTTGCCCAAGCCGACAGTATTATTTTATTATTTGCACCAGGCCAACCCAATTCGATGGCATATACATTATCTCCCTTTTTTGTATAACGAATATCCTGTGGAGTGTAATGAAGCTTTTTAACAAAAGATCCTCCTTTTTCTAATCTTGTTGGCCCTTCACCAAATACTTTCCACGGACGGGTACCATATATAGCCTCCCCGTTTTTCTTAAGCCAACGCCCCATCTCCAGTAATCTCTCCTTTTGAGCTTCGGGAATGATGCCACTTGCTTTTGGAGAGATATTCAAAAGAAATACTCCATTTTTACTAACGATATCTATCAACTCATGTATAAGATAGCTCGCACTTTTTAGTTTCAAATTTTTCACATAGCACCAACTATTGTCCCCAATAGCATCATCAGTAAGCCAGGGTGTTTTTTCAATTTCATCCGACCTTCCCCTTTCAAAGTCCTGCACACCAATAGTATTCGGATAATCTTTATCCTTAGAAGTTACTACTACCTGCTGTCCCCATTCATCCGCCTTATTAAAATAAAAAGCTAAATACTTCGTTTTTACATTATCCGGTATCGTATTTATATCAAAGTCAAACCACATTAAAGACGGATGATAATGATTGATAAATTCTTCTAATTTCCCTCTCCACATATTCCAAAATGTTTTCCGCGGCAAACAACCATACATAATAGCACGTTTGGGATCCTTTAACAATTCGGGAAAGTACTTTTGTACATACTCATAGAACCCATGCCATTTTCCATCTTTTTTATACAGATTATTAAAGCCATGATGAAAACTGGCTATAAATCTTAAGCCTTCCCCTCGAATAGCTTTAGCTAACTCACCGGCCACATCTCTATGGGGTCCCATATCCATGGCATTCCAGGGAGTCCAACAGCTGTTCCACATTGCAAATCCATCATGGTGTTCCGCTACGGGTCCGGCAAACCTGGCCCCTGCCTTTTTAAAAAGTTTCGCCCATTTGGCTGCATTAAATTGATCTGCTGTAAACATAGGTACAAAATCAGGATATCCAAAGTTTGTTGGTGAGCCATACGTTTTTAAATGATGTTTGTATTCCTTACTCTCTTTATTATACATATTTCTTGGATACCACTCACTGGAATTCGCCGGAACCGAATATACGCCCCAATGAGCATAAATACCAAATTTAGCATCCTGAAGCCATTTTGGTGCCGCAGTATGTTTGGCGAGCGATGTATAATTAGATTTAAAAGTCCCGGCAGGAACGGCATAGGCAGGTGTTTTTAATTTTTGAGCAAAGTGCTCCCCAAAATTTCTATAGGGAGTCTCATTTTGGGCAAAAAGGGATGATGGAAGCAATAAAAGCAGACTCAAAAAACCTGTAATAAAAGGGAATAGTCTGTAATAAGGTACTATTTTTTTCTTTCTCATCATGTGGTAGTTGATGTCAAACGAACTTTAGGAACATTAAGTTTCCTATTTGCTTTCTACTTAAAACTTATTTTAACAACGGAAGCAATTCCATCCGGCGCTTTCCCCGGCAAATCTGTTACTATCTTATCTCCCTTCCTATGTGCGACAACACCGGGTCTGTCCGGGTCTCCTATTAAATGAGCCGAATTAATGCTACCCTGATAGGCAGGAATAGAAAGGGTTCCATCCTCAGGCCAATGAAAAATGGACAAATAGAGTTGATGACCCCTCTGCGTAACTCGTCCCCATTGAAATTGCTTTTTAAAAGGGCTGGCAGAGGTCCCATATATGGCTTTTCCATAAATATTTAGCCAATGCCCCATTGCGGATAATCTGGTAACTTCCGGAAGCGGAATGATACCCTGGGCAGTAGGTCCTACATTGAGTAAATAATTACCTCCCTTTGAAGCAATATCAATGAGGTTTCTAATGAGTGTGGTATCCGATTTAAAATCGTGATCCTTTTTGTCATATCCCCAGTGATTGTTAATGGTCATGCAGGTTTCCCAATAGCTACCGGGAATGCCGTTTGGCGGGATTTTTTGTTCCGGTGTACCATAATCACCTATCATTTCTTTCCCTTTCTTTCTTTTACCAATGCGGTTGTTGATTATTAATCGGGGATCCAAACTCATCAAATAATTATACAGTTCCTTCCCATCTTTATAGGTCCACCAATCCGTCCATTCTCCATCAAACCAAAGAATAGCGGGATGGTATTGGTTAATCAACTCTTTCAGTTCGGTTTTCATGTACCGAATATAGTTATCCTTTTTCCCCTTTTTAATTTTTGTTGGATTATAGGTAGGATGTTCGGGATCCGAATTGTCATGAGGCAATTGGTAAGGGCTGTGCCAATCCATTATGGAATAATAAACTCCAAATTTAATACTCTGTTTTCGACAGGCCCTGCTCAATGCTTTCAGGGGATCTGTATGCCAGGGAGTTGCATCCACAACATTATATGGAGTGGCGGAAGTTTTGAACATGCAAAATCCATCATGATGTTTTGAAGTAATAACTAGGTATTTCATGCCTGCATTCTTCGCAACCCGAACCCAATAATCAGCATTGAAATGATGGGGATCAAATTGAGATGTATATTTCTCATATTTTTCCCTTGGAACGTGTCCGTTGTTCATATACCATTCTGCATGTGCAGGTACGACATAAATTCCCCAATGGATAAACATTCCGAAGGTGGCGTCGCTCCACCATTGCATTCGTTCCTTTTTTGCTGGATTAATGTCTGAAGTTCCCTGCGCAGCAGCCATTCCGGTAAATATAAAAAGGAGACAAATTGAAACAATCAGGAAGAAGGTGCTTTTGATATTTTTCATAACATAAAACTTTTTAGTATGTATAAAGTGTTATTTTTTCATTTCCAAAGTTGGCTGAACACTAAAAGCAATCGTATAAGCAGGTTCTTCAACCATGTTATCAGGCAATAGGATACTTAATCCTTTAGAGGTATTTTCCCATTTTAATTCTTTCTCATTCCCAAGAAGTTTTAATACCGTTCCATTATCAGCAATAACTTTTGAGATGATAATAGTATTATCTTTAGGCTTTTCAAGTAAAATGGCAAAAAGTTTTCCCTCCTTAAAAGTAAATCTAATAGGGACTCCGGCATTTGTCTTCGCTTCTGCTATCAGCCAGGAATGGGTACCAAAAATAGCTTCTCCGTTCACATCTAACCATTTTCCCAAGCCTAATAGCCGCACCTTCTGCAATTCAGGAATAGTCCCATCAGCCTTCGGACCCACATCCAACAATAAATTCCCATTCTTACTGACAACATCAACAAACATATCTACCAATTGGTCAATACTCAACATCTGTTTCGCAGTAGATATTTGGTTATAGCCAAAGGAATAATCAATGCCTCGGGTAGCCTCCCATTTTTTAGGTGTGATCTTATCGTATTTCGCATATTCAGGAGTGGTAAAATCATAAACATCACTATTCCAACGGTTGTCAATCACTCCATCCGGTATTGTGTTATAATACTCTGCAAATATTTTCAATTTCTTCCCTTTCTTAGGGTAAGTAATGTCGTTCCATAAAACAGACGGATGGTATCTTTTGATTAACTCAAACCACTGTGCATCTGCATAATTTGCATATTGCAGGGTCTGAGGAGTGGCTTCCTTGAAACTATTACCATCATGAATAACAACCGGTTTAAAAGACCAGTCAAAACCACCTGAATAATAAAGCCCCATCTTTAACCCATTTTTACGGACAGCTTGAGTAAGCTCTCCAACTATATCTCTTGAAGCATGCTGTTCATCAAAGGATAAATAAGGATTGAGTATGGAGCTTGGCCACAAACAAAAACCATCGTGATGTTTTGTTGTCAGTACCACATAACGCGCATGTACTTTTTTAAACAAGTCTGCCCATTTCCAGGGATTCCATTCCTTTATTTCCTTGTTAAAGGTCTTTGCAAAGTTATAATAATTAAAATCTTTACCATAAGTTTTGAAATGATGTTCCTGAGTAGGGGAACCCTCAATTCTCATAGAATTTAAATACCATTCGGCATAGGGATTATATTTAAAAAAATCATTTTTGTGAGAATTGCTATACATCCCTTTAACCGGCGCCCAGGCAGGAACCGAATAAAGGCCCCAATGAATAAAAATGCCAAGCTTTGCATTTTTATACCAATTTGGAACTTCATGTTTCGTCAATGATTCTTTAATGGGCTTATACTTCTTTAGCTGATCTTGCCCAAAAGAGATTGAGTTAGACATAAACATAAGTGTAGCAATAAAAAGTATTATTATTCCATATCCGGGAACAGAAGTTGATTTGTCCTTTGAAAGTTTATAAATAATCATATTTCTAAAATATTATCTTAATTCTTATTGGGTAAAGGATTAGTAATTTTTATAACAACAGGATTGGGCCATCTTCTATTGTTGTAAATACGCTGGGTTCGCCAGACTGTAATCTCAAGTCCAGAATTGGTATTTTCCCAATGTACATCAGGTAAAATTTCAGGATGATATTCCAACAGTTTACTATTCTGTCCCAAGACCTGAATGGTAGAATTGTCGCTGGCTCGAACAGAATTCAAAAAAATCGTTTTTTGAGTGCCCCATTGCCAATCCAAGTCAGTTAAAATTGCATATACCACCTTTCTATTCTTAGCAGAAGTAAACCAAATATTTCCTTCATGGGTCACAATCCACGGTTGCGTGCTATAAATTGCCTCTCCATTTATAAACAACCAAGTACCTATTTCACGCAGGATATCTTTTTGTTCCTGAGCCAGATATCCATTGGGCTTAGGTCCAATATTGAGTAACATGTTTCCATTTTGAGCACTAACTTTAACAAGATTTTTGATCAAATCAGTGCCATTTCGGTAGTGCTCATTTGTGGGTTTATACTGCCATGAAGTCCCCATCGTAAAACAAGCTTCCCAAACATGAGAAAGAACTGATTTAGGTAGATTTTCTGAAGTAGAAGGACTGATTTCCGGCGTTTTCATTGCACCACGTGTAATTACCAAATCAGGATTAATCTCCCAGGCAAAAGAAGCAAGCCCTTGAGCAGGATTACTTCCAATACCATCTAAAAATAAAATATCAATTTTTCCATAGTTTGTGAGCAATTCTTGCAATTGCTGTTTGTCATATTCTAAGAGTGCAGAGTTATGTAAGGGCATTGCCTTTTTATTATTCCTACTGATTGGAATTCTATGTTCATAAAGGAAGTGAAAATCATCCGGTGAGTAGTATAGCCCTATTGCAATACCCTGTTTGCGAAATGCCCTTATCACCTGCCCTGTTATATCTTCTTTATAGGGCGTATTCATTACATTAAAATCCGTTGTTTGCGTGTCAAACATACAGAACCCTGAATGATGTTTTGCTGTAAAAACAACATATTTGACACCAACAATTCTAGCCAGTCTTGCCCATGCCTCGGGGTCAAATTTATTGGGATTAAATGTATCCGGAAGCTCATTAAAATACTTATTACAATAGTCCCTGGAAGCATCAACTAACGAATGACTAATAACTGTTCCTATCTGGTCATCAATTCCCCAATGGATAAATAGACCATAGCCAAGCTCACTAAACCATTCTAATTGTTCCTTCTTATTATGAATTTGCTGAGCAAATATAAATTTCGGAAAACAATTAATACAAAAAACAAAAGCTATGTATATTAATATGCGAACTGACATTTATATCTATGATTTAAAATAAATTTATTCAAACCCCGGATTTTGATGGATGTTGGGATTATTTCTAAGTTCATCTTGAGGCAATGGAAATAAAAGGTCGGGGTTTTCTAAAGTGACACCATAGGTAAAAGTATGTCCAACATAGTCTTCAAAATTACCAGTTGAGAAATTAAATGCCTTTCTCGTTCTCGCCATGTCAAACCAAACTTTATTCTCAAAGCAGAGTTCATGATACCTTTCCATCCAAATTTTCTTTCTAAATTGGGGCTGACTAAGCCCTGATAAATCTGAAATACCGGCTCTCTCTCTTACCTCATTAATCGCTGAATAAGCGGTCTTAGTCGGTCCATTAACTTCATTTGAAGCCTCAGCATAATTCAATAAAACTTCGGGGTACCTAATTACAGACCAATTCAATCCAGACTTAGCTGTATTTTCAATTGCCTCTTTATTGAAAAACTTATATATATATGTATTAGCAAAATGAACAGTATCACTCCTATCTACATTCGAGGTATATTTATCATAAAAAAAAGCATTAACTCTCTTGTCCTTATTCTCAAATGATTGTACAAATTGATCGACTACAAACACAAATCCTTCTTCAGAAGAATAGGCCGAAATACCAGCTCTATATGGTACGTTGGCAAACTGTAAACTATTATTAGGGTGATGATCCTGATCAAATTGGATTTCAAAAATATACTCTCCCTGGTTATTCTGCTTTGGATCTTTTAAAAATTCATAAGTATCGAAAAGATCAAAATTATGACTTTGAATAACTTCTTCTGCCTCATCCATTGCTAATTTATAATACTCCTGACCTTTTTGAAGTGGGTACCCTGCCATAGTAAGATAAACACTTGATAATAGCGACTTTACTGCACTCATGGACACCCTGCCCGTATTATCGACAACTGGTAGTTTGCTCGATTCTGCATTTCTGAGGTCACTAGCAATTTGTTTATATACAGAATCTACTGAAGAACGTTCCGGACTAAGCTCAGGACTACCTATACTTTCAATAGGTTCAGTAATTAAAGGAAGTTCACCAAACATTCTAACCAGATTAAAATAATAATAGGCTCGTAGAAAATAGGCCTGTCCCATTAACTTGCTTTTATCCGTTTCATCCATAGTGATAGAGGGAATATATTTAATAGCCATATTTGCATTTGCGATACCTTGATAGTAGCTATCCCACAGAGTTTCTAAATCTCTATGCCGAGAGAAATTTCCTAGCTTTTTTGGATCAGTTAAATTAGGATAGCCCGCATCATCAGGAAAGTTTGTATTCGCGATTCCAGTTCTGACTAATGTAATCATCCACGCCTGTATATTATATATAGGATAAACGCTGGCATAAATGGAATTTACAGCTTGTTCTGCTTCGGATGCATTGTTGTAATATGCGTGTTCACTATAATTCGAGGGATCCGTCTGATCTAAAAACTTATTACACCCGCCAAAAATCATCAGTGCAGAAACACCAATAAAGAAACTAAAATATCTATTTTTAAAATACATTTTATTATACTTTTATAAAATTAAAGACTAAAGCTTAAACCAAATTGAAAGGTACGGGCTTTAGGATAAGAATAATAGTCAACTCCTTTTGTAAAATTTCCTGAATAAGAAGAAGTCTCAGGATCGAATCCAGGATAATCCGCTATCAAAAACAAATTGTCGGCTGCGATAAAAACATTGATGTTTTTCATGTCTATACGCCTGGCAAGTTCAGAAGGAAACTGATAACTTAACATAATCCTTTTCGCCCTAATAAAAGATCCATTATATATCCAACTATCCTTCCCTTCTTGGGGCTTTACATATCCTGCATTTGGTCTAATTTGAGGAATAGAAGTATTTTGATGATCCGGTGTCCAGGCATTTAAGACCTCTCTTAAAGAGTTAGCTATACCTGTTCTGTCAATAAAACTATACCGTGACTCCCAAGCCACGTCATTTCCAAATTCATATTGTAAATTAATTAATAGTTGTAAACTTTTATAATTAAATGTATTAATTAAAGATCCGTATCCCTTAGGTAAACCATTGCCAATTATAGTCATATCAAGGGTATTAATTGCACCATCATTATTCATATCTTCAAAAATTATATCTCCTGGCAGTTCTCCATATACTGCTGCTTCATCCTTTTGCTTAGTACTCCAAACACCCATTGTAAGATATCCATAAAATGAATTTACAGATTCACCTTCTCGAATAATTGTGTGGCCAGATCCTAAAATATCTTGTCCTCCTACCAAAAAAAGCACCTTATTTCTATTCATGGAAATATTAAAGGTGGTAGTCCATGAAAAATTTGGATTGACAATATTTCTTGTGTGTAAAGATAATTCTATACCACGATTCTCCATATCTCCTATATTTCTGATCACGGAAGTATAACCACTGGAAGCCGGTATAGGGGCGTCAAGAAGGATATTACTTGACTTTTTGTAATAAATATCCCCGGTAAAAGAGATCCTTCCCTTCATTAGACCTAAATCTATACCGAAATCAACTTCTTTATCTTTCTCCCATTTTAAATTTGAATTTGCGAGAGAGCCAACACCTACTCCACTTACCAGATTTCCACCGAAGATATAAGAATAATTTCCAAGTTTGCTATCTATTCTATAATTGGGTATATTAGAATTTCCGGTAATGCCATAGCTTATTCTCAATTTAAGATTTGAAACAGTAGCATTATCCTTTAAAAAACTTTCATTTGATAAATGCCATGCAAAAGCTCCTGACGGGAAAAACCCATATCGATTCGATTTAGCAAACCTGGATGAACCATCAAACCTTCCTGTGGCTGTAAAGAGATATTTATCATTTATTGCATAATTAATTCTGCCAAAGTAGGAATTCAAAGTGTGCTGATTTCTTCCGGATGTAGGTATTGAAGAAGTAGAAGCAGCCCCGAGATTATTATATTTATAAAATAATGTATTTAAATCACTTACAGAAGCTCCTGATGAAAAACTGGTAACTTTTTGCCATGAAGCGGCAATAAGGCCACTAAATGTTTGATTATCTGAAATTTGGGTATTATAAGTTAATTGACTCTCCTCTTGCCAGGAGCCAATACTTGTATTAGAGACGGAAGCATTACCATCTGTAGATATCCATTGAAGATTTGGTGCCGCAAAATATTTATATTCCTGAGTGGTACTGTTAATTCCTAAAGTAGTTTTAAAATCTAATCCTTCGGCTAAATGAAATTTCAGATATGCATTACCAATTGCATTATTAGTCTTAAGATGTCTCCCTTTCTGTTGAGATAGCCGAACCGGCTGCCCTCCACCATCCATCCCAGGATAGTCTTTATTATTTCCAAAGGAGCCGTCAGGATATCTCACAGGTATTATAGGTAAAGATTCTATAATTTGTCTGGAAGGAACAAGACCCGTATTACCGAACGCTTGAGGATAGCTTTGGTTAGATAAAACATAATTTATGGATCCTCCGGTCGTTAGCCATTTATTAATTTTACTATTCACATAAAAACGTCCTGAGTATTTCTTCGAATAGGAAGCCAGGATAATTCCCTGTTGACTATTATAGCCTAGACTTCCTCCATAGTTGGTATTTTGATCCCCTCCGCTAAAAGACAATTGTTGCTCATGTGAAATTGCTGTCCGGGTACCTTCTTTTTGCCAATTTGTATTATAAAGAGGGTTGCCGTTAGAATCAAATAAATCAGGCCTGCTCGCTCTCTTTGCCACAGGATCTTTAATAGTCCCTTGAAGACCAAATTTAGCCGCATTTTGATATGCAATATCTTCAAGCTGTAAAAATTCTTCTGAGTTCAAAACAGGGATTTCGCGGGGTAAAGTACCTATGCTTATAGATCCACTATATCGTACTTCACTTTTTTTAGGCTGCTTCGTAGTAATGATTACGACTCCATTCGCTCCCCGTGAACCATAAATCGCAGTCGCTGATGCATCCTTCAATACACTTATTGATTCTATATCTTGCGGGTTTAAATAATCAATAGGAGAGGTTGAATTTGTTAATCCAGATTCATTAATAATGACCCCATCAACCACATAGAGCGGATTATTTGATCCGGTAATTGAAGTGAAACCTCTAATATGAATAGATGGAGCCCCCCCCGGCCTTCCTGAACTAAGCGAAACACTAACTCCTGGCACCTTTCCCTGCAAGGCTTCTTGTACATTAGATGGAGAACTTTCTTCTATAGACTTGGCATCCACGGACCCAACCGATCCTGTCAAATCAGATTTCTTTTGAGTACCATATCCAATTACAATAACCTCATTCAATCCCGTAGCCGAAGAATACAAAACCACATTAATCGTATTTTGTCCGTTCAGGGTTACTTCCTTATCCTGATACCCCACATACGAAAACACCAGCGTTGCATTATCTAACGCTTCTATCGTAAAATGACCATTGGCATCCGTAGTAGTACCTGTTGTCGTTCCTTTCACCTGTACCGTAACTCCAATCAATGCATTACCTAAAGAATCTTTTACAGTTCCGGAAATTTGCGATTGAAATACGCGGGTAAGTGGTGCAACAAAGTTGATGATTTCTGCGTTTCCACTTTTAACAGGGAGATTGGGCAAGTTATAGGGGTTTGAGGTCTCGTTCACCTTCCTTTTTATCGTAATCGTATTCCCAATTTCCTTATAAACCAGTCCCAGGTGGGCGGTTAATTTATCTAAAACTTCTCCGGCGCTTAAATTTGCTCCCTGAATGTGCACCTTCCGGTTGAGCTTTACCGCATCTCCATCGTACACAATCGTCACATTTGCCGCCTTCTTCAAAGCTGTAAATACCTGTTTAACAGAAACATCCTGTAAATTCGCATGAACCGGATTGGTCAGTTGTGCCTCAACCTCTTTCCCAAAGAGGGTACTAAAGAGAATTAATTGTGCCAGAAAACCGATGGCAAAGTACTTTGAAAGCATAATAATTGCTCCCCGTAAATTTTTTTTCATAATTTTACATTGTTCGACTTAAGAATATCACCTTTTGCATGTCCGGCGCCAACCTGTATGCATTAGGTGTTTTTTCGGACTCCTGCCGGATTCGCCTAAGGCGGAAAAGGCAGGATTTTTTCATCTCCAGCTTTCGCCTTGGCGAAGGCTGGCTATCTGTTGAAACTTTGTCTGCATAAGTGCAGTTTCGACAGCAGTTGATCTGCTTAGCTCGTATCCGGGTAAATTCGTATCATGATGCTGCTTTATTTTTGTATTTATTTAATAGAATTAGGTAATTTTAAATGTGGCTAAAGCCCATATACCTGCTGTTTTTTTTATCAGTTAACTAAAGTCAACTGCAATGGATGCCGATCGTCTGATCACCAAATCTCCCCATCGCCCCCTCGCCTTTTCGCCAATTCGCTCCATCATTTCTCCAAAGTCACCTGATCTCCTTCTATCTCATATTTTAGTCCATAGCTGAAAGACAGGCTCTTCAATACATTTTCCAAAGGTTCATTTTTATAGGAGCCACTCAATTTCCAACCTTGTTTTTCCAACTCTTTCATGTCAATTTTTACCCCATAAAACCGTTCCAGCTTGTGTTTCACCTCTTGCAGGCCGGCATCGTTAAAATAAAGAATCTGTTGTTGCCAGACCTGATGCTCCTTTTTATCCTTTTGCTGCCGCACTTCAAGTTTTTTCGGTTCTGCCTCATTAAAAACTACTTCCTCCCCGGGATTTAATAGGACCGGTTCCTGTTTTAACTTTTTTGTTCCTACCGCTACTTTCCCTTCTTTTAAAACCACCGTTATCTTTTTATCTTGTTCAAAAGCCGATACATCAAAGGAGGTCCCCAGGGCGGTCACATGCAACTTCCCGGCCTTTACAATAAAAGGTTTTCCTGCATGCTGCTTAACCTGAAAAAAAGCCTCTCCCTTTAAAAATACGGTTCGATCCTTTTTATTAAAATACCTGCCTACCAAGATAGAAGAAGTGGCATTTAAAGTAACGATGGTGCCATCCGGTAAAGAAATGCTTTTCACTTCTCCAAATCCGGTTTTATAGCTCGTAACCGGAGTATTTAATAACCAGAATCCAATACCTCCAAAGACGATGAGCCCAATCAAAACAGCTGCTGCTGTCCACAATTTTCGTTTCATGGTCCAAAAAGGAAAAGAACCTTTGAATTCCAATTCAGGGATTTGTTTCGTTAAGTTCCTCCACTTTTTTAGTGTCTGCTTAGCAGCCCTTTTCCGGCTTATCACCTCTTCGTATTCTCCTAAGTCATTGTAATCCAGCCACCTCAATATCTCCTGCTCTTCCTCAGGCGTATATTCTCCTTTTAAATATTTTTCGATTAGTTCTCTATTGACAGGAGCCATTAACAGGGTTATTTTTATTGCTTCTATTATAGTAGTATATAAAAGTGGGAGTGTACCCTAAACGGGAAGAGGATTTTTTTTGAAGGAGCGATGGGGCGAAAGAGAGTACCAGAATAATTTGTAGTTTTATAGCAAAAAAATTATGGATAAAATACGGACTCATAAAGATTTAAAAGTTTATCAATTATCATTTGAAGCAGGGATGCGAGTATTTGAAATGTCAAAATATTTAAGAAGTACGACCATATCATAGCCATGATCGTCAATATGGTCAATCACCCTGAAAAATGGCAAATATAAATTCGCCTTGTCGCCCCCTCGCCTTGTCGCTCTGCCGCTATCCCAGTCCCTCCTCTGCAACCCGTTTCAGCGCCTGCGAGATATGGTATTCTACGGTTTTTACAGAAATATGAAGCGTTTCTGCAATTTCTTTGTAGGTCAGACCATCGAACCGGCTCAGGTAAAAGATTTCCCTTGTCTTTTCGGATACATTTTGAAAAATAGCCTGTATTTGTTCCAACAAATCTTTATAGTACAGTTGTTCTTCTGTATTATTTGAAACCATCATGATGGGAACCGTTTGCCTGGTTTTCTTTTGTTTCTGTTTCAATTTAAGATAAAAGAAGGTTGTATATTTAGCAGAACGAACCAGATAATTTTCAAGAGCGACCTTAATTTCTATTCGTTCCCTTCGCGACCACAGGGAAATAAATACATCCTGCACAATATCTTCTGCATCGGCTTTATTGGACACATAATAACAAGCCAGGTTGTACAACTTTTGCCAGTACAATCGGTAGATAGTTCGGAAAACCACCGGGTCCCCTTCCTTTAAACCATTAAGTAAATACGCTTCATCTGGTCGCATTGGTGACATAGGCAGGTTGTGTTGGATTTACCTAAACAAATGTAGCACGCTTCTATTCTTATTCCTATTAATATTTTACCCAATATCAATATTATTTTAACTTAAAAACTCCCAACCAATGTCTTTTCTGTAATATTTGCCTTCAAGCTGAATTTTCTCCACCAGTTTTTTGGAACTTTTATTTTACTTTTGCTTGTATGGAAAACCTACTTTCAGAAGGCAAATGCCTGTATTGCCATAAAAAGTTCAAAAAGGCAGGGATGTCCCGTCATTTAAATACTCACCTTTCAAAAAAGGCTCTAAACGGAAAATCCGGAGAATCTTTTCATGTAAAAGTAGAATTGAATTCTCGCTGGGGTTCAGGGCCCTACTTCCTGAACCTGTGGATAGATGGTAATGCAACGTTGAGAAGTCTTGATTCTTTCTTACGGGAGATATGGCTGGAGTGTTGCGGACACATGAGCGCTTTCAGAATCCCACAAATAAAAAGGAAGCCCATCAATGACAAGTTCGGTATGCACGATGTTCTTAAAATGCTGCAACAAGGGAATACTTTGGGTATGGATCCGGGTGAAGTTTCACTAAACAGGAAAGCAAAAGACGTTTTTAGTAAAGGTCTAAAATTAGAATATGAATATGATTTCGGGAGCACGACAGCGTTGGAAATAAAAGTTTTAGAAACTTTTCCAATAAAAGCAGATAAAAAGCTTGTCTTACTTTCCCGTAACGAGCCCTTGGCTATCCTCTGTGACAATTGTCATAAAAAACCAGCTACATGCCTCTGTGCAGTCTGTAATTATCAGGAAAGCAGTTTCTTTTGCGATTCCTGTGCTAAAAAACATGCAAAGAAATGCTCCGACTTTGCGGACTATGCCAACATGCCGGTAGTCAACTCCCCAAGAATGGGAGTATGCGGTTACCTGGGTGGGGAAATCGACAAGGAAAGAGATGGAGTTTTTGTGGGAGAGCGTTAACAATGTGGTGGTTTAGAATTTGCTATAATTTGCTATGGTGGTTTCAGCTGCACTCAACCACCGGACTTTCCGAGTTCTATCACCTCCATATCCTTTACCCTGCCATTTTCCAATGAGAAGCGAACCAGTGTTTTCACTTTATGCCAGCCTTGCCTGCCACATGCTCCGGGATTGATATGCAACAGGTTGAGTTTGTTATCCGGCATTACTTTTAGAATATGAGAATGCCCTGAAATAAATAATTTTGGAGGGTTCTTTTTAATAAGAGGTCGTACTCTGGGACTGTATTTTCCCGGATAGCCTCCGATGTGGGTCATCCACACATCCATTCCTTCACATTCAAAACGCTGGTCTTCCGGATATCTGGAATAGATTTCCCGACCATCTATATTGCCAAATACAGCACGAACGGGCTTTAGCTTTTCCAACATGTTTATTACCTCTATACTTCCGATATCTCCGGCATGCCATATTTCATCTACATTGGCAAAATGCTTTGCTATTTCAGGATGTAAATATCCGTGCGTATCAGAAAGAAGACCGATGCGGCGCATAACATTTATCGTACTTTAAACCACAAGGGTTCTTCATCATCCAACTCGCCATTATAATTAATACAAAGCTCCTCCCCTGCTTTAATATCGCGTAGTGTTTCCACGGTCATGGTCTCCGCTTCAAAGTCCATTTCATTCTCACAATTGGGTTTATAAGAGTGGTTATAGATAGAACAATATCCCAGTGCGATACATCCCTTCACCTGTCTTTCTCCCCATAAAAAAGTATAGTCACGAAGGATAGTCTCATCTGCTATATCAGATTCTTTTTTAGACAAAACAACTACGGGTGAAACTTCTATGATTGTCTTCGCGGGAATTGGTTCTTTTGTAAAAACACCATTCCCTTTTCCTTCTACTGCTTTAACATACAGGCAGGATCTGATTTCCATCGGTTGCATAAATTTTATCGGAATTAATTAACAGGGCGCAAATGTAAGTCAAAAATTTCAAATTGTTCAGTTGCTCAATATTCTGTAAATTGCAGCCCGTTTGAACAACTATTTTTTAATTCTTTAGAGATGGACAATGGAAAACCTAGCCCTGAAAGATCAGTTCCAGGGCGAAGTTACGACCCTGGACGATGCCGCTTTACAAACGCTGCTGGATGACCAGCTTATTATGGACGTTGCGGAACTTATTGAAGAGTATCCGGAAGAAGACGTTCGCATCATTACACATCTTTCTATTCAACGAGCAGTCAGTGTTTTTAAAATCCTGGACTTTCAGGAGCAGGAACGGCTGATTGAGCGATTGCCCAGGGGAAAAACAGGCGAAATCATTAATGACATGCCCCCGGATGACCGGACCGCCCTTTTAGAAGAGCTCCCCGGAAGCCTGGTCAAAGAACTCCTGAAGCTCTTGCGTTTTGATGAACTCAAGGTAACTTTGAAACTATTGGGATACCAGGAGGATAGCGTAGGACGTCTGATGACCCCCGATTATCTTGATGTAAAAGAAGAATGGACCGTACAAGAAGCCCTGGATCACATCCGGCACTACGGAAAAGACAGTGAAACGATTGACGTTGTTTATATCATCAATAAGGAAGGAAAACTAGTGGACGACCTTCGGATAAGAGAGTTTCTACTGGTAGATCCCCATATAAAAATAAAAGACCTGACGGATGGCCGCTACACTTCGTTAAGTGTAACCGACACACAAGAAGAAGCCCTTGCCGTGTTTAGAAAAGAAAATCGAGTGGCCCTCCCCGTTATTGATGAACATCATACTCTCCTGGGCATCGTAACGATAGATGACATGCTTTCTGTAGCAAATGAAGAATACACAGAGGACATTCAAAAAATGGGAGGTACGGAGGCTTTAGATGAGCCGTATCTGGATATTAATTTGTTAAAATTGTTTCGTAAACGGGGAGGCGTCCTGGTGGTTTTGTTTATTGGTGAAATGCTTACCGCCACGGCTATGCAACATTATCAGGATTCGGGAATCTTTACAAAATTTGCCGATCTGATCTTATTCATCCCGCTCATTCTTTCCTGCGGCGGAAACAGCGGATCTCAGGCCACCACTCTTATTGTCCAGTCCATTGCACTGGGTGAAATCACTCTAAAAGACTGGTGGCGAATTATGAAACGGGAAGTTATCACAGGAACCATGCTGGGGTCCTTTCTGGGGCTTATTGGTTTTATCCGAATCACTGTCTGGCAGTTGGCAGGCATTTACGATTACGGGCCACACTGGCTGTTAATGGCCTTTACCATATTCTTTGCGCTGATAGGCGTGATTCTATGGGGAAGTCTGATGGGTTCTATGTCTCCTATTTTCTTAAAAAAGGCAGGTATTGATCCGGCAACTTCTTCCGCCCCCTTCGTAGCAACGGTCGTAGATGTAACCGGAATTATCATTTACCTGTCTGTGGCACTCCTTGTTCTGCGGAATGTGTTGGCATAGGTAAGGCGGATTGAATGGAATCATCTTCCACTTGTCCATTATTCTTGGGAGGGTTTGGCCTTTTACCAAAAGGCTGTTGTTTTAAAGACGCCTTCCCTTTGTTATTTCTAATCACGTACAGCAGGTTAAAACCATCTTCGGAGACCGTATCCTCTGTAAAATCAACGCCCAGCCTTCGTATAACTTTCGGGATAACAAAGGGACGGACTACAATTAACACTCTTCTCCCAAAATCCTTTCGTTGCTTCAGCAACTTTAAAATAGAGACTCCTGAAGAATCGATGATGTACTCCACCGTATCAATTGACTGAAGCGATCTTAGAGAATCAATTGTTTCCACCGAACGGGCAAAAGGGGTAACATAAATTTTCTGTACCCCGGAATCCTTCAACATCCGCATCAAATCTCCTGCGCGCAGACGGCCATACCAGCTCAAATGGCCGTCAAAACCCGCATAATGTTCAGCCGGTTGAACCAGGTAAAATATACTTTTCGCTTTATTGATATCGGTATGATTAGCACACGAAACCATAAACAACAAGCCCGTAACCCCTGCACCAATTACAATTTGCTTTAATAAATTCCTTTTAAAAATTAAATCACTTATCCTTGATAACATAAGACCTTTTTATTCCTTATTTTTATTAACTTTACTTTTCTTTATAAGCTCCTAACTATTTTACAGCTATGAAAAGATGCTTCCTTCTCCTGCTTCTTTGCTTCCCATTGGTTCTTCCGGCTCAGCAACTGGCTCCGCTTACGGTAGATAAAATCATGCGCGACCCTTCCTGGATAGGCGCCTCTCCATCTGATCCCTTTTGGAGCCCAAATGGACAAAGATTATACTTTTTTTGGAATCCGGAACAATCTGAGTCCGACTCTCTTTATTTTATCACCCCAACCAACCCGCTTCCCCAAAAAGTAAATCCGGATCAGCGCTCCCAGGCAAAGGCCGAACGATATGGTTCCTTTAACCCTTCCCATACCCAACTGGTCTTCAATGAAGGAAACCGGTTACGGCTGCTGAATATTGCTACCGGAAAGGTTAAAACCCTTTTGAACCGGTCTGAGCCTGTATCCAACCCGAGATTCGGCTTCCGGGGATCCCGAATCCTTTATCAACAAAAAAACAATCTTTACGCATTGGATCCAGCCTCCGGAAGCATAGAACAGCTTACTCATTTTAAAAAAGGGAAAAAACCGAAAGGAGGCCAGGAACTTTCTCCCCAAGCCCGGTTTTTGGAGGCGGATGCGCTGGAAAATTCTTCCGTCCTCCGCAGGCGAAAGGCCAAAAAAGAAGCACATAAAAAAGCCCTGCAAGCAAGACCAAAACCCGATTTTCCTAAAACCATCTATACAGGAGACAAAAGTGTACGCAACCTAAATATCAGCCCTGACGGGCAATTTGTGACTTATTCTTTGGCCAAAAGAGCGAAAAATGTAAAAAATACAAAGATACCGGAGTTTGTTACCCAATCCGGATACACTGAAATTCAGACAGGCAGACCAAATGCAGGCGCTCCTCAATCCGAATCTTCCTTCTTTATCTATGATCGGAAAAGGGATACTTCCTATCCGGTATCCATAAAACAGATTCCCGGCATCCGGGAACTACCTGCATTTGAAAAAGATTATCCTGAGAGGTACGATTCTTTAAAGAAAAATCCGCCTCTCAGGAAAGTGGCAATCAATGGCCCGCTTTGGAACAAGTCCGGAACACATTCCATCGTGGTTGTGCGATCACTGGATCACAAAGACCGTTGGATCATGCTTTTAGAGGCTGCAAATGGAAAACTGAAACTGCTGGACCGGCAACATGACAGCGCCTGGATTGGCGGCCCTGGCATTGGATACACCTATGGAATGGGCAGCCTGGGCTGGTTGAATGAGGATACCTTCTGGTTTCAATCCGAAAAAACCGGTTACTCCCATTTATATATGCAAAATGTCAAAACCGGAAAAACAAGGGCGCTGACAAAGGGAAAATATGAAGTTCAGCAGGCAGACCTTTCCCAGGATAAAAAAACCTTTTATCTCACTACAAATGAAACAGAGCCCGGGCAAATGCAATTTTATCAACTGGATATAAGTTCCGGAAAACAAACCCGCATCACTCAAAAAACGGGAGGGAACGAAGTAACCGTTTCCCCGGATGGCAGTTACCTTGCTATTTTATATTCAACTGCTGTTAATCCGTGGGAACTGTATCTACAGCAGAATAAAGCCGGATCAAAAGAAATAAAAATCACCAACAAAGCGGAAAGCGAAGCATACCGGTCTTATCCCTGGCGGAAACCGGATATTATAACATTTACCGACCGGGATGGGCTTCCCGTTTACGCCAGTCTGTACCGGCCCAAACATCCGGCAGCAACCCATCCGGGTATTATTTTTGTCCATGGCGCCGGTTATCTGCAGGATGTAAAACGCTTCTGGAGTTACTATTTCAGGGAACACTTTTTTATAAATCTGCTGGCAGATCAGGGCTACACAATAATGGATATTGATTACCGGGGCAGCGCCGGCTATGGCCGGAATTGGCGTACCGCTATTTATCGCCAGATGGGCGGTAATGATCTGGAGGATATTGTAGATGGAGCCGGATATATGGTTGACAAACTCGGAGTCAATCCCAGGAAGATTGGGTTATGGGGCGGTTCCTACGGCGGGTTCATGACCCTGATGGCCATGTTTAAAACAGATGTTTTTGCCTGTGGAGCTGCTTTGCGCTCAGTGACGGACTGGGCACATTATAACCACGGTTACACTTCTAATATTTTAAACTTACCACAAAATGACAGCCTCGCTTACGTACGCAGTTCTCCAATTTATTTCGCAGATGGATTAAAAGGACACTTATTGATGTGTCACGGAATGGTGGATTCCAACGTGCATTTTCAGGATATCGTCCGATTAACAGAAAAGCTAATTGAACTGAAAAAGAATGACTGGCAATTGGCCGTGTATCCGATGGAAAGCCATGACTTTAAAGAACCTGAGAGCTGGCGGGATGAATACACCCGAATCTACAAGCTGTTTGAACAATATTTAAAATAGGGAAGTAACTATTATTTCTATTATATTGCATAAAACAACAACATCATGAATATAAAAATAAAACGCGTGTATGAAGCCCCGGAAAAAGACGATGGCTTCCGCATATTGGTTGACAGAGTTTGGCCCCGCGGCATGACCAGGGAAAAAGCTGCCGTTGACTTGTGGTTAAAAGAGATTGCCCCCACTAATGAATTAAGGAAATGGTTCGGCCATGACCCTAAAAAATATAAAGAATTTAAAAAGCGGTATGAAAAGGAATTGAAAGAGAACAAGGAGGCAATAGATACTGTAAAAGCACATCTTAAAAAAGAAACAGTAACCTTAGTATATGGCGCAAAAGACGAGGAACATAACCAGGCAGTTGTTTTGCAGGAGTTTTTGAAGTAGTGTTACACAACCGTAGTATCAAAATTTCTGCTATGATAGATAAACCTTTATTACTGCTCTTTACCTTATTAGCCTCCTGCACTTTAAAACCCAAATTAACCACCATAGGCCCACTAACCATACCTTCCGAAATTCAGGCCGGCGATAAGGTGATCTTTGAATACCATAAAAATAAGAGTAATCTTTCGGGGGAGAAAGGTTTGGAAGTTACACTTTATTATGTAGTAAAGAATAAAATTTATGCAACACCCATTCTAACTGGAGATTCCGGAGAAATAATAAAAGCTTCTTTTACCCTGCCTGATACGGCTCAGGCCTATGCTTTGAAGTTTTCAGCTATCCACACCGACACCGGACGATATGTATTTCCTGTATATGGCCATTCTGGTAAACCTATCCCGGGAGCACTTGCTGCAGAAAGCATGTTTTATATTTTCAGAGGAAGTTTTGTTCTTCGGTTACACGCTGTACCTGACATTGCACTTCATCTGATAGAAAAAGATTTGAACGCTCATCCAGCATTACGAAGTTTTTGGGAAGATCATTATTGGAATTTGCTATTGAAACAAAAAAAAGAAGCCGCTTATTCAACCATTCAAAAACAGTTAGAGCACAGGTTAAGAAATGGACAAGTAAAAAAAGGGGAATATCTGTCCGCTTATAATCTGTATAAACAAATGAACGAACCCCGGAAGGCAGATTCAATAATGAAAAAAGGCATTCAAATGTTTCCCGAAGGCCCTTTGTATCAGCTTTCTTTTAAGGAATCCTTTATCACCAAAAAGAAGATAAAAGAAAAGATAGCCGATTATGAAAAAATCAAACAAAAGGCTGCCTCCTCTCCTCCCGCTGAAAATTGGTCAGATTTACTTTCATTCATGGCCATACGTATTGCCATTCAGTTTGAAGAAGAAGGTAATTATGAAGGATTTGTACAATATGCTTCCCAAGTGGATAACTTCCAACAACTGGCCAGTATGTACAACAGTGCAGCCTCTAAACTTGCCAAAAATGACAAACAGCTAAAACTGGCAGACAGCATTTCAAAAATATCCCTGCAACTTATTCAGAAGGAAATAGACTTTCCGGGTACCTTAAAACCTACTTACCTTACAGATACAAGCTGGAAGGATATTATGCGGCGGAGTTATGCAATGTATGCAGATACTTATGCCCTGATTCTGGCGAAACAGGGAAAATATAAAGAAGCAGCCTCTTATCAGCAGAAAGTAGTTTATTATCTCAAGGGAATGGATGCGGAAAAAAATGCGCATTATGTGGAATATCTGTTGAAACTGGGGAATTATAAAGAAGCACAAAAACAATTGGAAAAGTTTTTTGTACTTAATAAAATAACCCCCGGGATGGAAAGCGATCTAAAGGCCGTTTATATACGATCCAATCCTTCTAAAAAAGATTATAAAAACTACCGTTCTCAACTTGAAAAAAAAGTCGTTGCGCATATAAAACTTCAACTCCAAGAGCATATTTTAGATATCCCGGCCTTAAACTTTACGCTTCCTGATTTGAAAGGGAATAAGATATCTTTAAAAGCATTCAGAGGAAAGGTTGTTGTTTTAGAATTTTGGGCCAGTTGGAGTAATCCTAGTAGAGCTTCCCTCCCGGGGATGCAAAACATAATTAAAAATTTTAAGTCTGACAGCAGTGTGGTCTTTCTTCTTATTAATACGCTGGAATCCTCCAATCCACAAATCAGGGAGAAACAACTGAAAGATTTCATGAAACAAAATAATTATTCTTTTCATCTGCTGTTAGATCAACCCAGGTCAGGTCAATCATCACAGTATCAGGTGGTGCGCGCCTACGATGTAATTAGCATTCCCACCTTGTTTATTATTGATCCGGGCGGAATTATCAGATTTAAAAAGTCAAGTTTTAGCAATTATCCTCCTTCTGAGGTAATAGAGGTTTCTTCAATGATTGATCTGGCCAAGAATTTGTAGGTATAGAAAGACAAAATCTGACTAGGAAGGAAGAAAACATGGAAGAAAAGGCAATCATATTATTTGACGGGATATGCAATTTATGCAATGGTGCTGTGCAATTTATAATTAAACATGACCCCAAAGCTTATTTTAAATTTTCAGCCTTACAGTCAGAATTTTCAAAAGACTATTTCCAAAAACATCGAAAAAATGAGGAGCGAATGGGCAGCTTAATTTTATTAGAACATGGAAAGGTTTACCATCAATCCACTGCCGTTTTAAAAATTGTCCGTCATTTATCCGGAGGATGGAAATTTTTTGCATGTTTTCTTGTTGTTCCCCGTTTTATCCGCGACTGGGTCTATGAAATCATAGCTAAAAACCGGTATCAATGGTTTGGGAGAAGAGAAAAATGTATGGTTCCGGAACCCGGGGTTCAGGATCGTTTTTTATAATGTTATAAGGCTCTGATTTATGGAGGCAGATCAAAATAGCCTCTGAACAGGTGAAACTAAAGAAACCCCGTGCATCTCCGTGTTTCCGTAACAAAAAAAGATTGCCACGGAAGCACGAAAAGCCTCCGTGCATCTCTGTGTTTCGGTGGCAAAAAAATAGCCGCGGAAAGACACAGAGCCTTTAGTAAATTTCCGTGTCTTGGAAACAATTGAGGCCCAGTTCCCGAGGCCGGAGTTCAAGATCATTTTCTGTAAAGTTACCGGCCAGAACAATTTGTTTTTCTGACCGGAAACTTCCTGAGCCAGTTTATTTCAACAACCACATTTTCTCATTGATTTCATCTACCCCGCCATATTGTCGATCCAGGGCTTTTATGAGGTTTTCCCGATTATATTTGTGCTCAGAGTCGGGATACAGCCAGCGAACCGGCATAGCGCTCTTGTCATTAACATTGAGCGAGGTGGCGGGATTAACAGGAAAATCGGGATAACCGGTTCTTCTATAAAGAAAGTAAGTGGTAATTGGGTCTTGCATAAAGTTCAACAGGTAACGCTGCAACCAAATTTGTTTCAATTGATCCGTTTCTCCCGATTGAAATGCAGCTCCTCCGGTGAAATATTGATTGATGTAATCCTCTGTGATCGGCATTCCATGAACGAAAGAAGGATCAACCGATTCAAAATAAGCTAAGGCAGCTTTCACCCCCGATTCATAATACTGCCCGGCGCTACCGGTGGTAATCCAACCCAAAATGCGGGCTTCAGCCAGAATCAATTGTTGCTGTGCATAAGAAACCATGACACGGGGATCGCCGGCCTGAACTTTGAGATACCTGGAATTGATAAGGGAATATTCATTATTTTTCAGACCTGCTGTAAGATCATCATAGTTATCGGAAGTGCGTGCTCCCACATAAGCTGCGGTATCAGATTCTGATAATCCTTCCTTATTGATTTTTGCTTGTGAAGGATCGGCAAAATAAAATAATCTGCGATCTTTCAATTGCTTGAGATGTGAAATTACCAAGTGGCTGATCATGGTTCTGCTGGTAAACAAATCATTGGTGCCGGACATAGGATAAGGGTCATTAGAGGAATATTCCAATCCTAAAAATCCGGTTCCCGGTTCCAGCAAGGGGTTATTTTGAACAATTTCAGAGAACCGGTTTTTCACATCCAGCGTTGCGTCATCTGCTTTGTTGCTTAATGAAATAAGTACCCGAAGGGCAAAGGCATTGACTGCACGTCTCCATTTATCCGGATCCCCGGCATAAGGAGTCGGGTCTCCATCAAAGGGTTGTCCCTTTGCGAAAAGGCCATCGGCTTCTTTTAGATCATCCAATATTGTTTTAAAAACTTCTTCCTGTGTATCATAAGAAGGACGAATATTACCATCAGCTCCTTCTCCGGATTTACTCATGGGAATATCGCCAACCTGCATCGTCAGGCGATAAAACATAAAAGCTTCTGAAAACTTAGCCAGGGCTTTATACGAATTTTCCATTTGCGTACCTTCTGCATATTTCAACATATTTTCTATATCAGGTAACATGGTCATAGGGCCAAAACTGGTTGCTCCTAAATAATTATATTGAGATCGCAACATTGATTCATTGCCATAAGCAATATATTTGGTTAGCCCGTTATCAGAAAGATAAGCTTTGGCATCTCTTCCCTGAAATTTTAGATTTTCTAATATAATATTTGTTGCCAATAGGGAAGCATTTACGGTCTCCGTTGCATTCGGATTGGTATTTATTTCCTCAAATTTGTTACAGGAACCAGCTAAAAATAAAGCGGGTAATAGCATATACAACAAAGCTGTTCGTTTAATAATATAACACATAATATCTTATTTTAATAAAATTAATGGGATTAAAAGTTCAGCTTCACGTCAAAACCGATATAGCGCATGGACGGGTCAACAAAATTTTCTGTTCCGCCGTCAATGTCAGAATATTTAAAATCTTTGGCCCAATAAATAAGGTTTTGTCCGATAAGTGATATTGAAATACCACTGGCCTTAATTTTTCCAGCTATTGCTTTAGGCAACTGGTAAGTTAGAGCAACTTCTCTAAGTTTTAAGAACGTAGTACTATACAAATCGGCAGGTGAGGGTGTTCCACCCCATGCCGTACCATGATGCAAAGCTTCTATATATGACTTATAAGTTGTAGCTACATCATTGGTAGCAAATTTGCGGGTATCGCTAACCACATGATCATTGGCATCATACGTAATGGATCCGGAAGTCACCATTACCCCTTTCCCCACATAGTTTTTAGAGCCAGGATCAGTAGCATCTTTATAACGTGCATCCGTAAGGCTGTTGGGATGATTTCCGGAAAGCCACATGTACATTTCAGTAGTTGATTGAGCCAGACCTCCTACTCTGCCATCCATAGAAAGGGAGAGCGAGAAGTTTTTATAATGCAAATTCGTATTAAATCCCCATATCCAATCCGGATCACTATATCCGGCGAGGGAAGCAAAAGGCTGATAAGTCGGTAACCCATTGTTAAAAACCATGTCTCCATTTTGATCAGTCTCGTACTTCTTAATGGTATAATAATCTACTCGTTTATCCAGCTGTACCCAGTCTTTTCCCTGAACGGAATATTGTGAATCCAGCCTGGTAAAATAGGTGGCATATTTGGACCAGTTAACCGCCAGGTTCCAGGTGAAGTCGCTTGTTTTTACGGGAGTAGCATTTAGGGTAACCTCTACTCCCCGGCGTGTATGTTCTTCCTGGCTGTTGGTATAAACTGAATTATATCCGGAAGAAGGGCTTATCGGCGCCTGCACGATAAAATCAAACATCCGTTTTTTATAAAGCGTAACATCCACAGAAAAACGGTCATTAATAAAACTCCCATGCGTACCAACTTCAAGAGAGGAAGAGCCTTCTGCATGTATATTTGACGGCCGGATTGAAGTTGGGAAAGTAGCTGTACTTAAATTATTCCACTGATTGGTAGCAATGGTATAAACATTATTGATGTCATATATCGCGGCCGGAGTTCGGTAAGTCGTCCAGGAGCCCCGCAATTTCCAAAAAGATAACCAATCTGCATGTTCAAACAATTCACTTGGAATAAAACTACCCGAAATGCTGGGGTAAAAGTAAGATCGCGTGGCCTTAGGTAAGGTAGAGGCCCAGTCGTTACGGAACGTTCCTTCTAAAAATGCCAGGTTACGCCAGCCTAATCCTAACTTTCCATAAAGGCTGTTCGTTTGTTGTTTGGAGAGCAAAGAGTTGACATAAACCGGATTTACAGAAGCCTTTAAGGAATAAAAAGCCGGAATGGTAAGCCCTCCTTTGGTAAGTGCTTCCATGCCTTCATCCTGACTGTAAAAGATCGATCCTCCTAAAAAGGCATTCATTGAAAAATCCTTGACTTTTTTATCAGCAAACAGAATGACATCCGTATTGGTACTAAAGCCCCGGCTAATACCGGAATTAAAAGAACCTCGCTGAGACTCTCCCCAGATTTCGGTTCCTCCTTTCAAAACTGTACTGGATCCACCTCCCTGGAAAGAACCCTCGGATATTTTCACTTCCTGCTTATTGCTATAATTGTCATAACCCGTCCGGGCCATAATTTTTAACCAGTCTGTAAATTCATAATTCAGGGTTAATTGACCGTGAAAGATATCCTTTTTATAGGAGTGGGTTCGTTGATAGCGATCAAAATAAGGGTTGTTGATACCGGAAGTATAACTGCTGTTTTGAACCTCATTAGGAACCAGCCAATAATCCTTATAATCCAAGACATTCCAATCGGGAGCGCTCCATACCAGCAGACTATACATGGGATCGTAACCTGTATATCCGCTAAAACCGATATTAGGAGAAGATTGGTTGTTGTATGCAACAGTGGTGGATAACGAAAAACGGTTAATCTTGATATCCCCACCAACACTATAGGTAACCTTATCAAAACGGGAGTTGGGATAAGTTCCTTTATTCTGTTCCCAGGTAGCAGAGGCCCTGATACCCCCCATTTCTCCTGTTTGCCGGATACTTACATTGTTATTCAAAATGTATCCCTGCTGTAAAAAGTTCTTAAAATTATTTTTCCCTCTTGCAATAAAAGGCATTTCCTTCATTGTCTTGCTGATAGGATCCCATTGAATAACTTCTCTACCATCCAGTGGCGGACCCCAGGCCCCTCCTCCTGAACGGTTATAGGTATTGGTGGCAGTATTAATGGTTCGGCCGTACTCACTTTGCATCTTGGGTATAGCCAGATATCCGGCTTCAAACATGGTGCTGCTGTTTATTGAAACATGCAATCCCTTTTTCCCCATACCGCTTTTAGTCGTTACCATGATAGCGCCGCTTCCTCCACGTGCCCCATAAAGCGCAGAAGCCGTAGCGCCTTTCAGCACATCGATAGATTCTATATCATCTGCCGGAATATCTCTTAAAGTCATATTTCCAAAAGGAACGCCATCTACCACCAGCAAAGGACTTTCTCCTCTGATTGTTATGGCGGGCTCGGCCATAAATTCAGAACTGTTTTTGACCATCATTCCTGAAACTTTCCCTGTCAGGGAAGTACCTACATCAATGCCTTTAACGGTTTGTAAAGTAGAACCTTCGATCTTTTGGGTAGAATATCCCAACTCCCGGTCCTGTCTTTTCAATCCTAAGGCGGTAACCACCACTTCATTCAGCCCGGTTGCCTCAGCAGGATGCATTGTAATATCCAGGTGCGACCTGCCATTTACAGCAATTTCCTGTTTCTGAAACCCCAGATAAGAGACCACCAGAACCGCGCTGTCGGGAACCTGGAGGGTAAAAGTACCTCCCGCATCTGTAACCGTTCCCTGCGTGGTCCCTTTTACCTGGATGGATACTCCCGTCAGCGGATTGCCCAGGCTGTCCGTTACTTTACCGGTTATCTCGCTGATATCGGTTTTTGTATAGCCGATAGCAACAAGTTTGTTGTTTAATATCTGCCAGGAAAGTCCCGCCTGCGGTAGCAGATTTTTGAGTAATTCGGGTACCGTCCGATCTGTTGCATTTACACTTACCCTTGCCTTTTTGGGCAACAGGTCATTATTATACAGAAAATGATAATTGCTTTTTCGACTGATTACCTTTAAAGCCTTTGATATAGTTACACTATCAAGGGTCAGGTCAATTTTTGCATCCTGGGAATAAACTTTTGCAGACACTTGCAAACAGCAGATAAAAGTGCATAAGAAAATTAATTTCATACAGAATAAAACCTTTAAACTCCTTTTGGACAGACAAAAGAGCGCTAAGTTGTGTTTCTTTTTCATATCTTTACATTGATTAGGGGTTCGAGATAGAAATCGTGTTTGGGTTGTCAGGCCTTCAATTGCGATTTCTTTACCTTTACTCATTTTGGGGAAACGTGTAGCTATAGTGCTATACGTTTCTTTTTGTGGCATGTGTTATGTTTTCATGGATTAGGTGATTTTATGGTTTAGCAATAAATATGATTTCATCTCCTTTCGATTTATATTCAAACGGCGTGGTAATCTGTAAAGCCTGCAAAACCTGATCAAGATTTTCATCCTTAAAAGACCCTGTCAGGTGATAATTTTTTAATTTTTTATCTTTAAAAATGATTTTTACACCATATATCCGTTCTAATTCGTAAGACAATTCTTCAAAAGACATATCATAAAAAGACAATCGATTATCCATCCAGGCGGTTTCCGAAATTTTCTGGTCCAGCGGGTTAATCTGTATCTTATTCTTTTGTACTGCATTCTCCTCAGGTGCCGAAATTCTGATATTGGTATTAAGTTTATTTAAATCAATTGTAACCTTCTCATGAGGTTGCATGACAATTCTGTCTTTTCCCGGTTTGTTAAAGTCTAAAGCTATTTTTCCACTAATCAGGGAAGCCTCCAGGATTGGCGTATTAGCATAGGCTTTTATATTAAATTGAGTTCCCAGTACCTTAATGCTAATCCCTGTTTTTAACCTGACAATAAAAGGATGTTGTTCCTTCTTTGCCACATCAAAAAAAGCTTCTCCATCCAGGGTTACTATTCTATTCCTGTTGTCAAATGTTTTATCACATTTTAAAGTGCTTCCCCTGTTTAACCAGACTTTCGTCCCATCCGCCAATTCAATTGAAGTCGCCTGAGAAGCTACATAAGTTTGTGCCCGGTTCTTTACCGGCGCAAGAGGCTTCTGTATCTGCTGGTGAGGCTGAAAGAGAAAAAACAATGCAGTTACTCCCAAAAGCAGCAAAAAGGAAGCAGCGATCCCTATTTTTCTATACTTTTTATACCAATGGATCGTTTTTATTTTATCCGTCTTTTCCGGTGGATCAACAAAAAACAACTGCTCCATTCTTTGAAGCCCTTTTACTTCCATCCTTTTTTCTTCTGCTGCCAACTCATTTTCATCTCTGATATTCACACTCAAACTCTGCAAATAAAAATAGGCCTGCCCCCATTCAGGATGTGCTCGTACTGCCTCCTGCAGTTCCAATAATTCCTCATTGGTGGCCTCCTTTGCCAGCGCCTTTGCCATGAGTTCCCAAACCCGCGTTTCATCCATTGATAAGTTGCCTTTATTTTAAGGACGGGAGAAAAAGAAAATACCCCTAAACCTTTTTTGATTTTTTTAAAAAGATAATTTCAGGTAATTTTACGGTATGGAAAGGGAATCATAAATTCTTCATTATGGAACAGGCAGCGGTACGCAAAAGTCTTTTACGAATTGCAGGGGATGGGGATACAAAAGCCTTTCGCGACTTATACCACTATTATTTTCCCCGATTGTTGCGATTTTCCTTTTTAATAGTTCATACAAAAGAACAGGCTGAAGAAATTGTTAATGATGTTTTCATCAATTTGTGGCGGCGGCGCGAACAGCTTTATAAAATCGAAAACCCGGATGTTTATTTTTATGTAGCGGTAAAAAATAAGTCGCTGGATTACCTGAGTAAAAACCAACTTAAAGAAACAGTAGATATTCACCAAATAAGTGAATCTCATCTGAAGTTTTCTATGGATCCCGAGAAAATATTAATTACAGCAGAATTAAAGGAAAAAATAGAAAAAGCGATAGACCGCCTTCCTGCCCGTTGTAAACTTATTTTTAAACTCATCCGGGAAGATGGGCTAAAGTATAAAGAAGTAGCAGCTGTTTTAAATTTATCAATAAAAACTGTTGAAGCCCAAATGACGATTGCAGTAAAAAAACTTTCAGAAATTTTAATAGCACCGGTTTCGGAAAAGGTAAAAAATATAAAATAAAGCTGTGGTATAAAGAATTGTTTCTGTGGCCAGGAATGTTACGCATTATTTCATAATATCTTCAAGTTCTTCATCTCTGTGGTTTAGAAATAAATTGTTGTGATAAGTATCTAATTTTTGTAGAAGAAAAAGCAATGTTCTTTGTTCGGAAACTGTCAGATTTCCCGCAATTATTTCTGAGGCTATCTGCATTTTAGGGAAAACTTTTTTCATTTCTTTAAGGCCTTTCTCCGTGATAGCGACCAACTGGCTACGCCTATCCTTTTTATCGGCAAATTGCCGAATCAACCCTTTTTTTAATAACCGCTTGATCACCTCGATTCCGGACGTTTTACCCATAACATTTTTCAGGATTAAATCTGTTTTGGAAAGGTGATCATAGGTCATCAACACAACCAGAAAAGAGAATTCCTCTACAGTCTGCAGGGAACTTCCTTTCAGCGCCTTTTTGGTATATTCTTTGGCATAGCGATAAATTAATCCAATCTGACGAGACAGCAAAGCCTTTGCATTTTCACTAAAATTAAACCCACCGGGCTTTTTACTTCCTCCGATTGGTCTTGCAATCTGTTTAGCTGACACCTTACAGGTTCGACTTTGCATGAAACTTAAAAAATCATTCAGCTCATAACCTTCCAGATGGGGATTTTCTTCTTCGAAAACGGCAAGGTATTCAATGACCTGAATGAGCGTTTCCCTTGATTTCATACCTGTTTAAGTTTTTTTGAGAGGCAAAAGTAAATTTATCTTAGAATGTTATCGTCATAATAACGTAAATATTAGAACGATATAACGCTAAATTATTTTTTCTATTAAATGTTTTCGTTCTAAATTTGCAATATAAAATACAATACCATACCTAATATGGAGACGGTGGCCGCCATTCAGAATGCTTCAAAGACTTATAAAACAGGAGATACGCTCATTACGGCCTTAGCGGAAAGCACACTCGACTTTAATACACACGAGCTAACCCTCATTTTGGGCCCTTCCGGTTCCGGCAAAACCACGCTCCTTTCCCTACTGGGCTGTGTTATTTATCCGACTTCGGGAAGTGTTTTCATCCGGGGACAAAAGGTAAGCATCCTATCCGAAAAAGAATTAGCCAAAATCCGGCTGGAAAATATTGGTTTTGTTTTTCAGGGTTTCAACTTGTTGCAGCCTTTGTCTGCCCTGGAAAATGTAATGGCCCCTCTTCTGTTAAAACATGAAAACCGCCATTCTGCCCAAAACAAGGCAAAAGAAGCTCTGGAAAAAGTAGAACTGCTTGCGAGGATGAACAGTCTTCCTAAAATGCTGAGCGGCGGGCAAAAGCAGCGGGTTGCCATCGCCCGTGCATTGGTTACCGATCCTGCCCTGCTCTTATGTGACGAGCCTACAGCTTCTATTGATACCCAAAGTGCCGGCAAGGTTATGGAAGAGTTAAAAACCCTTTCGCAAAGAAATAAAGCGGTGGTAGTTGTTACCCACGATACGCGTTTAAGAAAATATGCAGACCGCATCATTTATTTATCAGAAGGTCGAGTTTCAGATAAACCAATCCAGGAAAATGGAAATGGTAAAAATAAAACTAACCGGTAAAAATAAAAAACCATGAAATACCTCCCTTTTTTGGTGCTGTTCATTCTACTTTTTTCATGCAATTCCAAAAATGAACAGGCTACAGGAACAAGGGGTAAGGATACTCTCACCGTTCCAAAGAAGGTTCAAAAAGTAGTGGGTATTGGTAAAATAGAACCCCTAAATGGGCTGGTCAACCTGGCTTCAGATGCCGGAGGGATTGTTTACTCCATCAATCGGCAGGCCGGAGATACTGTAAAAAAGGGGACTCTTATTTTAACGCTCAAACAAAGAGAAGCTGATCTGGAAGTGCAACAACTCAAAGACCAGATTGCCACCCAACAACAACAGCTTGAATCGGATAAAATTGCCGTTCGACAATATAAGATTCAATTGCAAAATAAGGAACAGACGCTGAAAACCAGCAAAAAACTGGCGGAAACCGGCGCCGAGACCAGGGAAAACGTAGAAAATCTAATAACAGATAAAAAAGTGTTGGAAGTCCAATTAGCACAAAGCCAAAAGGTAGTTTCAATTGACCATTCCAAAATAAAAACCTTACAAACCCAGCTACAATCAGCTGAACACAAACTAAAAGAGAAAACCATCCGAGCGCCTTCTGATGGAGTCATCCTAAACATGAACGCCCAGATAGGAAGCGCCATTGAACCTCTGACCTCTTTCGCAACCTTTGCTCCGGCCGGTCCCCGGGTAGTACACGGCGAGGCAGATGAAATGTTTGCAAACAAGCTCAGAATCGGCCAGCAGGCCAAAGTTCATTATATCGGAGATGCACACACGATCACTACCGGGGAAATAATTTATCTGTCACCCGAACTAAGTAATAAATCGCTCTTTACCGATGCGCCCGGAGAGAAACAGGACCGCCGGGTCAGGCGGTTTAAAGTCCTGCTGGATCATCCTGATAACCTATTACTCAACAGCAAAGTGGAATGTATCATTTATTTAAAAAATGAAAATCCATGATCCGCACAGCCCTGAAATTTATGCGGTTTGACAGGCCTAAGAGTATAGGGATTATAGTTGGTATTGTCATCAGTATCTTTTTAATCGGGCAACAATTGGGTACCCTGAAATTCATAACCACCGTAATGGGCGGGTTGATGAACAATGCCAATCCTGAAGCCGGGCAGATTTGGGTGATCGATAATGCCACGCAAAATGTGAATGTGTTATCGCAGATTGATACCCGCCTGGTGCGCGAAATCCGAAGTATTGAAGGCGTTGAAAATACGTATCCAATCGTAGTTACAAATGCAACGATCACCCTGGCAGATGGAAAATCTTCCCCGGTAGTTATTATTGGCAGCAATGGACCGGTATTTGCCGGAGGGCCGGATACCACTAAAATTATAAAAGGCCGGATATCTTCCCTTATGCAAGCCAATACCGTATCAGCAGATTATTTTGATGCCAACGCGCTAAAAGCATCTCTGAATATAGGAACGGCTTTTGAAATAAATGGAAAAAACGCTTCTATAGCGGTGGAGACAAAAAATGTACAGGCTTTTGGAGGGCATTATATGTATGCCGACCTGGATAATGCCCGCTTTTATGGCAATTTTCCAAATGATAAAGTAAGCATTGTAGCCGTAAAAGTAAATTCTAATGCTAACATTAAACAAGTAGCTGCAAGGATCAACCATACTTTTTTTGGGGTAAAGGCGTGGGTAATAGATGACCTTAGAAAATCTACCGTCAAGCAATTACTGAGTACCACCAACATGGGGCTAAGCTTTGGTACACTGGTTGTATTTGCCATCATTACCGGCTTTTTTATTATTGGACTAACTTTGTATTCTGCTGTCCTGGACCGGTTAAAAGATTACGGAACTTTTAAAGCCATAGGAGCCTCCAATGGTTATGTACGCAAATTAATCCTGACGCAGGCCTTGCTCTTCGCTCTGATTGGTTTTATTATTGCCTTACTTCTGTTATTCCTCTTTAAACAAGGAGTAGCAAACGCCGGCCTGATCCTGAATTTGTCTCCCCGTCTTATTGTAATTTTATTATTGGTTACGCTGTTCATATCGGTAGGAGGTTCTCTTTTTGCCATAAGAAAGATTAATAAACTGGAACCGGCTTCTGTTTTTAAATAAAAAAAACTGCAATGATGAAAGTCAAAATCATCTTATTTCTTTTCTTCACAGTATCTTTTCTCTATCAGGCAATTGCTCAGAAAAAGGAATTGCCGGGAAACCTGTCTCTGAAAGAAGCACAGAAACTGGCTCTGGAAAACAATCCGGGTTTACGGGTAAAATCTTTGAATGCAGCGCTATCTAAAAAACAGGTAGAACAGGCACGTTGGGAAAGAATACCCGATATATATGCCAATTATGACGTAAAGCGCAACCTGATTATCCCGACCACCCCGGTACCTGCAAAAGCCTTCAACCCGGATGCTCCGGAAGGAAAAATTATGCCACTCAAATTTATGACTAACTGGACGAGCAACGCAGGCCTGAATGCTAAAGTGGATCTCTTTAATCCCCAAACCCACGGCCAAATTCGGGAAGCTAAACAAAAAGCCGCCATCAGCCGTACCGACAAAGAAATAGCTTCAAACAATTTGCGATTCAAGGTTGGGGAAGACTATGGCGCCTGCATGATCGCAGAAATACAACTCCGGCTTGCCGTAGCAGACACGGTAAACAAAAACAAAATATTAAAAATGACACAGGAGCAATACGAAGCCGGTCGATTAAAGATTACTGATCTCAACCTGATAGCTTCTGAAAAAAGCACTGCCTTAAGCAATTACCTGAAGGCTAAAAAAATTCTGGCTAATGCACGTTTGCAACTAACAGCAGATCTGGGCTACACCCCTTCACAAAAACATCATTTTATTCTAACGGATAGCATCTCTGGACTCCTCTCAGAATATAAAACACAAACCGGAGACACCGCAAACAGCCTTTCTTTGAAAAAATGGAACCAACAAAAAGCCCTGACCGAAATCCAGTTACAAAATACCCGGGCCACCTTCCTGCCCACCGTATCCTTAAATGGATTTTACGGAACCAATTTTTATGATAATGATTTTGATCTGTTCAACAGCCAAAACTGGTATGGCAACAGCTATGTTGGAGTTTCCATAAAACTACCCCTTACCGAAGGTCTGGATCGGGTAAAGAAAATTGAAGCCCTGCAGTTGCAAAGCAAGTCCGATCAATCCAGTTATCAGGAACAGCTAAACCAGGTCCAGTTGGATAAGCTGCAAGCCATGAATGACCTTCTTTATAAAGAAAGAGACCTTTTCCAGAAAAAAAAGAACATGGAACGGGTTCGTAAAACTTTACAGGCAACCACGGAACAATTTGAAAACGGCCGCTTGTTATCCGGAGACTGGGCAAAGAGTAACTTTGCCTATCAACAAGCCAAGACGGCTTATTTACAAGCCGCTTATGATTTTATTGTAGCAAAGATGAAGCTGGAAAAGGTAAATAGAGAATAAAAACCGATTTACACCTGTAAAATCCCCACATTAAACGGCTTTATCTCTGCCCTGCATACGGCTTCCAGGCATTCGGATAGCACTTTACGGGTATCTCCGGGGTCAATAATTCCATCTATCCACAGACGAGCGGCAGCATAATAAGGCGTCGTTTGTTGCTCGTAACGAGTGGTGATTTTTCTTAATAATTCTTCTTTCTCCTTTTCAGAAACCTTTCGTCCCTGTTTTTTTAAAGAAGCTACTTTTATTTGTAAAAGGGTTTTTGCCGCCTGCTGCCCTCCCATTACGGCTAATCGTGCAGTGGGCCACGCAAAAATAAATCTCGGATCGTAGGCTTTACCACACATGGCATAATTGCCTGCCCCGTAAGAATTTCCAATTATAAAAGTAATCTTGGGTACCACACTGTTAGACACTGCGCTTACCAGTTTGGCACCATCTTTAATAATACCGGCTTGCTCAGAACGGCTGCCCACCATAAATCCCGAAACATCCTGCAGAAACAACAAGGGAATTTTCTTCTGATTACAAACCATTACAAAACGGGCTGCTTTATCGGCACTGTCGTTATAAATAACGCCCCCCATTTGCATCTCTCCTTTTTTATTTTTAATAATCTGACGTTGATTGGCCACAATACCTACTGCCCAGCCATTGATGCGTGCATAACCACAGAGGATGGTTTTTCCATAAGCCTTTTTATAGGGTTCAAATTCGGAACGATCCGTAATGCATTTAATGATTTCCATCATGTCGTAAGGCTTGGTCCGATCTTCCGGGAGGAGGCCGTATATCTTTTCTTTTTTTTCTTTTGGAGCTTCCGGCTTAATCCTGTTTAAAACATGTTCGGGATTTTTACCCAGTTTACTAATAATTTTTTTAATTTGATCCAGACATCCCTGCTCGGTTTTAAATTTATAATCAGCAATTCCGGAAATCGCGTTGTGGGTTTCTGCTCCTCCCAGTGTTTCTGCATCCACTTCTTCCCCTATTGCAGCTTTCACTAAATAAGGACCAGCCAGAAAAATAGAACCGTTTCCTTCCACCATGAGGGTTTCATCACTCATAATGGGCAAATAAGCTCCTCCGGCTACACAACTCCCCATTACAGCAGCAATCTGGGTAATGCCCATGGCGCTCATGCGGGCATTGTTATAAAATATACGGCCAAAGTGTTCTTTATCCGGAAAAATCTCATCCTGCATGGGGAGGTAAACCCCCGCACTGTCCACCAGGTAAATGACAGGCAGGTGATTTTCCATGGCTATTTCCTGCATACGCAGGTTTTTTTTCCCTGTAATAGGGAACCAGGCGCCAGCCTTCACAGTCATGTCATTGGCAACAATAACACATTGTCTGCCACTCACATACCCCAGTCCGGCAACGGTTCCTCCCGAAGGGCATCCACCTTCTTCTTCATACATCTCCCATCCTGCAAAAGCACCGATTTCAAGGAAAGTTGTTTTGTCATCAATAAGATATTGAATACGCTCCCGGGGGGTAAGCTTATTTTTTTTTCTGATCTTTTCCACCCGCTGTTTCCCACCTCCTTTTGCCACTTTCGAAAAATTCCGCTGAAGCCCGCGTACAGCCAGATGCATGGCATCTTCATTTTTATTGAAAGCCAATTCACTTTGGTCCATTATGCTATTTTTGTCTCTAAAGTACTACTTTTTTAACAGAACCAAACCCAAGAGTGGGTTATTGCTTATATTTGTAAAAACCCCGATTATGGATAAATCTTTTTTGAAAGCCGTTCCTGAAAGCCATGCTGCTTACATTGCACTGGCCGAAGACGTCTCCCTGGAAACCGCCTTTGAAAACAGTCTGAAACAATTGCGGGAAATAAATGTAGGAGCCCTGGAAAGTATAGGGAAAGCAACCTACGCTCCGGGAAAATGGACCATTCATGACATTCTTCAACATCTTACAGATACAGAAAGGATTTTTGACTATCGGGCGCTGCGTTTTGCAAGAAAGGATCCTACCGTGCTAACGGGATATAACCAGGACGAATATGCTAAATATGCCCGTGCGAATGACAGAACCATCGCCGATCTGCTTGATGAGTACCGGGAGGTACATCAGGGTAGCGCGAGGCTTTTTTCTACTTTCGATAAAGAGATGCTTTTAAGAACAGGCAGCTATGCAGGCAACACAATGTCTGTACTGGCTATTGGTTATATCATTTTGGGACATAAAACGCATCATTTTAAAATAATGGAGGAAAAATACGGAGTAGCCTGGTAAGAACCTTCTCAAATAGATGACTATTGTCATTCAGTCAGCTGACTGCCATCATACTTTTTATGAAAACAGAAAGCTAATTTTATTCCTAAATATCCAAATTCAGCTTAAAATGAAAATAAATCTTAATAAAATAGATAGGGCCCTGCGTATGGTTTTAGCAATACTGGCAATTGATTTATCAGTAGCAGGTAAAATTCCGGTACCTGTCATGCTCCTTTTTCTGTTCACAGCCGCTTATTTATTCCTGACTGCCCTGATTAGGTATGACCCTTTTTATGACTTTCTGGGAATCTCAACATTGAAAAAAGAGAATTTACTACCAGGAAATAAAATAAATACAGATAACAATCATGATCTTATATGATCCTGGTCAGTTTAATTCTATTTTAAAAAGACCAACTTTGTTTTTAATAAAATAAAGTGAAATGAAAAAGAATATTTTTAAAGATAGTAAAATAACGTCTGCCTCTTTAAACTGCAGAATAGGAAAGTGCTTTCCCCTTCCGTCTCAGGACAGGTACGGCAAAAATACAACCGCAAGAGTAAGAAAAGTTTATTCTGCAGGTTCTTTACGGTCTCTTGCCCCCATACTTTTCGGCAAGAAAGAAAGCCTGGCTTTACCGGCAACTGAAAATTAAAAGAGATTAACGAGTATCAGTTTTTATTGATTTCAAACCTGCCGGAAACTTTTTCTATTTTGATGCGGTAAACAATAGCCTTTTCCCGGTCTGGAATAATCATGGATTCATCTATACCGGGTAAATCTGGGTTAGCTGCTTTTTCAGTCGATTTATACCGGAATATCCGTCTGATCAGAAGGTCCAACGCATAATAGCGTTCTCTTTTATCCATAATTTCTTCATATTTTCCCCAAATTAAAACACTTTTCCAGTTACTCAGATTTTGAATCTGATCCACCGACAGGCAAATATCAGGGTTTTTACGGAAAATTTCGATCTTTTTACCCTCCCGGGAATGTGCCAGAAGGTATCTCCTATCGTAATACAGATAGGAAATGGGAATAATAAAAATACGGTGGCCGTCCGTATATCCCAGACGTCCAATAATATTTTCCTCCAGTACTTCGTCTATCATCAATTCATTTAACCTGCCTACCATACCTTTTTTATTTAAAGGGATAAAAGAGCAAAATAAAAATTATTTTATCCTCCTATCTATGACGCTCATCAGGAAGGGGAATGATAACCATCATGATACAGCCAATAACCCTGTAAAATAACTTTATTTTAAAAAGAAATAAAGTTGAATTAAATTAGCCTTAGATAGACTTTGCTATACTGAACAAAAGAACTGAAATGCAGCGTTCCTCTTTAAATAAATACTATGCAGAAAATATTGATTATTGAAGATAATAAAGAGGTCAGAGAAAATATTGCAGAAATTCTAGAACTTTCTGAATATGAAGTTATCTGTGCTGCGGATGGTAAAAGCGGGACTGAAAAGGCTTTAGCAGAAATCCCCGACTTAATTATCTGTGATATTATGATGCCAGGCCTTGATGGGTATGGGGTTTTGCATTTATTAAATAAACACCGGGAAACAGCCGACATTCCTTTCATTTTTCTAACTGCAAAATCTGAGAGAGATGACTTCAGAAAAGGTATGGAAATGGGCGCCGATGATTATATTACCAAACCCTTTCAGGGTATTGAACTTCTGAATGCTGTAGAGTCGAGATTAAAAAAGATAGAAACGATCCGTCATAATTTTAAAAATGTGCCGGAAGGGATAAAACATTTTTTTGATCAAAGTGGACAACCCGGGCTTGCGTCTCTCGCTACTGGAGACCGGGAGATATGTACTTATCCACCAAAACACCTTTTGTATCGGGAAGGAGAGAGACCTAAATTTATCTTTTATGTAATCAAAGGAAAAATAAGAACTTATCTAACCAATGAAGCCGGGAAAGAGTTCATTACTCACATTCATGGCCAGGGTGATTTTTTTGGATATCTGTCCATGCTCCAAGATATCAATTATAAAGATAATGCTCAGGTACTGGAAAAATCAGAACTTATGCTGATTCCCCGTAAAGATTTTTTGCACCTTCTTTGGGAAAACCACGTTGCCACTAAAGAGTTTATTAAATTAATAGCCCGCAACAAGACTTTAAATGAAGAAAATTTATTAAATCTGGCCTATAACTCTCTTCGGAAAAAGGTAAGTTTCGGGCTTCTAAAAGTGATGGAAAAGTACAATTCCAGCGAAAAAGGACATATAGAACTGGATATTTCCCGGGAACACATGGCTTCAATTGCCGGAGTTGCAACGGAGTCGCTGATAAGAACACTCAGCGACTTCAAATCTGAAGGGTTGATTGAAATAAAGAATGGAAAAATTTTGATTATCAATGAAGAAGGACTTAGAAGACTCCCATATTAAAACACCTGTTTTCAATTCATCATTCTGACCAAGATCATTAAAGTTCATGACAAGGGTCATTCATAAATATAGCAAATTAGATTTTCTTTGCCATAAAGTATCTTGATTGAAACCTTTGTAGAGAAATAATTATTCACCCTAAATACTTTCAAAATGAAAAACGGAATGGGGTTATACTTTCAGTTCGAAATTGAAGATTGTATGCAGTCTTTATCTTTAATCCAACGAACTCTTCAAAAAATTAAACAACTTGAAGAATCCGGCGTCACAATCAAATACCTTGAATTAAAGGCTCAACTATCCGCAATCAGTCCCGGGAGGAAAGAAATATGGATGAAAATAGACAGTAAAAAGAGAACATACACTACCTCAGATAGAGCATTCAACTGGGAAAATGCATATGCAAGCTCAGTTAAAAGCCTGGAAGACCAGATTCTGTTTGAGGAAGCTGACTATACGCATGATGCCGCAATCATCGAACTCAACCTCCCTCAAATGGAATATGCCCACTCTCAGGCGGATGGATAAAATTATCTATTAGAACAGAGGGGCGGTCGGCATTTCTTTTAATGCCTATTTGTATATTCCAATTGTGCAATCACCGGAAAATGATCAGAAAGTGTCCGGTGAATCACATAAAAGCCCTCTGTCTGAAACCCGGGGTCGGTAAGAATATAATCAATACGCAGGGTGGGAGAAATCTGAGAATAGGTTCTGCCAATTCCAAATCCCTTTTCCAAAAAAGCATCTTTTAAAGAGCCTTTGACCTTAAAATAGGTATAAGAATTTGGTGTATCGTTAAAATCACCACAAACCAAAACCGGATAAGGGCTTTCTTTTATTTTTTCTGAGAGCACGCCAGCCTGCGTTGCTCTTTTTGTGAACGCTACCTTTAATTTTTTGAATATCCTCTTGCTACCGGAAAGCTCCGGGTTCTCCTGTCTTTTTACCTCTCCCATGTATTTCCGGTCTTCTGCATCCAGATAGATAGACTGAAGATGTGTAGTAAATACTCTGAAAATAGCTGTTCCTTTCTTAATATCCACGTATATGGCTTCTCCTTTTTCCTCGTTCTCCAGTAATTCTACCTTAGCTGAATTTACGATAGGATAACGAGAAAATATAATAACGCCTGAGTGGTTGTTGGCATAATTCCTGTCGCTGCTGAAATACCGATAAGGTAATCTCATCTCTTCGGAAATATAATTCTTATTATCAAAATTATGTGGATTCTCCGAAGTATAAAATTCCTGCAGGCAAAGGATATCTGGCTTTTGTTCTTTAATAAGCGCCATCATTTCATCTCTAAGACTGGCATTGTCTTTTTTGCTCTTATCCAGGTTCTTAAAATAATGGACGTTGTAACTCATTATAGTTATTCGATCCGGGTTGCTGTCCTTTGCCTTTCCACTGAACGGGTGGAGTGCAAAAAACACGAGAACAAATTTCCAACATACAATAAGGGCTATAATACCAAACAAACTGTATTTGAAATGCACCATAAACCAAAAGACAATGAAGGCTATAACCAACGCCAAGATGAGTGGAAACACAAGGCCCAATATCCCTAAATACCAATGGCCTCCCGGAGCTATTCTGGGTATAGCCAGGCTGGCAAATACAAAAACCAGCAGGAGAATAATATTCAAAATTAAAAGGGGGGTCAACAGAAAGTGTTTCGAAACCTTCACGGTGGTTACTAATTTATCTCCTCTCCTTTTTCCTTACTGGCTTTGATCAACAACTCTTTTTCTTCTGACGTCAACGACTTAATCCCTGACAGGTTGATCTTATCCAGTAATTCATCAATCTTACCTTCGGGAACCGGCCCGATACGCTTGTATGGGGTATGAGAGTTCTCACTTTTTCTGCTGAGGTGAAGATGCGCAGTCTTTAAATGCTCCTCATCCATATAACGCTCATCTTTTGGTTCAAAAAGGTGGGAAAACTTGTAAATAAACCGGTTTAAGCCGGCGCCCGGATCCAATCCTTTTTTAATTCTAAATCCGAAATAGGCTCCTACTAATAAACCTCCGGCTCCGGCAAAGAGGAGGCTATGAGCAGAATCTCCTTTCTCTCCCACCAAAGTCAAAACGAGATAAATAAGCGTAATTACATATAAAGGGATTCCTCCGGCCAGCATCGGAAATATCCTGTACTTCGGCACCAATACCGTGGTGCAAATAACAATAGCCATCACACTGGCGGAAGCACCTACACTGATGCTGTTTGCCGTTTCCAGGGAAGAAGCCAGGCCGGGAATAAGCTGAAAAGAAAGTATGAAAAACGCAGCGCCTGCCAGCCCCCCCAATAGATAAAGTGGAATCACAAAACGAGGGCCATACAAGCCCTGAAGCAACTCTCCATACCCCCACAGCCACACTACTGAACTCAAAAGCAGCCAGAAATTGAGATGGACAAACATGTAGGTAAAGAGCGTCCACGGATGCGTAAGTACTTTCATGGGGTCCGCCGGCAACACCGCCCAGGGAATGACCTGTGAAACAAAGGCATCGGAGGGGGCATTTGTTATCATGTACACTACCTTCGTAAAAATAAGAGCCGCAAAAATGACAATATTGATCAATACAAGGCGTACTACTATATTTTCTTTATCGCCAAGAGAAAACTTCCTTAACGGACGGTATTGTTCTGCAAGCGTACTCATGACTTTTGTTTCCTTAATCAAAACGTAAATTTAACAAAAAAAACCGGACTTCTGTTGTCCCTTTTTTTAAAAAGAATTATATCCCTCTTTTTTTCCAAAGTCGCATCAAAATATATCCAAAAAGTGCACCGCCAAGATGGGCAAAATGCGCAACATTATCCCCGGGGCTGGCCTGAATCCCCATATACAATTCTATGGCTATGTATCCGATTACGAACCATTTTGCCTTGATCGGGATAAAGAAATAAAAATAAATCAGGCTGTTGGGAAACATAACACCAAAAGCAACCAACACTCCAAAAATAGCTCCGGAAGCCCCTA
>CAYRBD010000003.1:18342-35543 GCA_964422465.1 uncultured Chitinophagaceae bacterium | reverse complement strand
TGAAATTCAATGGTTTGCGCCCCCAGAAAACAAAAGGCAGCTCCAATACCACAAATCATATAAAAAATCAAAAAGCGCTTCCCTCCCCAGATATTTTCCAATATATACCCGAACATCCACAGGGCAAACATATTGAAGAAGATATGGCCAATGCTGGCATGCATAAACATACTTGTTACAATCTGATAGGGCCGAAACAAATCAGACTGCCAGTAATGGAGGGCAAAAAGAGTAGTCAACTGGTAGTGAAAAATTTTTTCACTGGCCATCTGGATCAAAAAAATCAAGACATTGATGATCAACAGATTTTTGACTACCGGTGGTAAGAGGCTGTATCCATGAGGCTTAAATTCTGGCATAAATGGGTTTTATGGGTTTATGGTTATATGGTTTCAAGGTTTTGCAAACTGCAAATTGCCAACTGCACACTCTTCGACTTCAGGGCAACACTGTTACTGCCTATCCTTCAACTCCAGCAACACAACATTCTCTATATGATAGGTATGTGGAAAAAGGTCGATGGGTTGTACGGCTTTAATTTCATATTTTTCAGACAAAGGTACCAAATCTCTCGCCTGTGTCGCAGGGTTACAACTGACATACACGATACGCGGGGCCTCTATATCAATCAATTTCTCTACCAGTTTTTTGTGCATACCCGCACGAGGTGGGTCTGTAATGACCAAATCCGGCTTCCCCTGTTCGGCCAAAAACGAATCCGTACAAATATCTATTACATCTCCTTCAAAAAAACGGGTATTCTTTACCCCATTGAGGCAGGCATTTTCTTCCGCATGCTGCACAGCCTCCCCTACCAGTTCCACTCCCACCACCCTTTTAGCACCTCCAGAGAGATAAATTCCAATACTTCCGGCCCCACAATATAGATCGTAAACAATTTCATCGCCCGTCAACTCCGCTAATTCACTTACTACATTATACAAACGCTCTGCCTGACGAGTATTGGTCTGAAAAAAAGATTTAGGTCCAATTTTAAATATATAATCTCCTAATTTTTCTCTGATAAAACCGGGGCCCGAAAATATCCGGGGTTCTAAATCCTGAATACTGTCATTTTTTTTAGGGTTAAGAGTGTAAAGCAGGGTGGTAATCTCCGGGAAAGAAGATTTAATATGTTCTAAAAGCAGGCTAAGCGCCTCTTCTTGGTGATGCACACAAAGGTTAACCATTATCTCTCCCAGCGTTGAAATACGGATGATCAGGTTTCGCAACCAACCGGTATGCGCTCTCAGATCATAAAATTCAAACTCCTTTTCTTCGGCAAACCGGCGGATCTCGTTCCGAATCGCATTGGAGGGTTCCTGTTGAAGATGACAATTCTCAATATCAAGAATCTTATCAAACATTTTCGGTACATGAAAACCCAATGCATTTCTTCGATCCCACCCGGTAGAAGCTATTTCTTCATCTGTTAAATAAGCCTTATTGCTAAAGGTAAACTCCAACTTGTTCCTGTAGTACCGGGTTTCCTTTGCTCCTATTATAGGTAAAATTTCCGGTAAGTCCAACTTCCCAATGTGCACGAGGGCATCCGTTACCTGCTGTTGTTTATATTGGGTCTGCATTTCATAGGGCAGCATCTGCCAACTACATCCCCCGCACCAGTCAAAATGCTGACAAAAAGGGAGCACCCGGTTTTCAGAATAATGATGAAACGCAATGGCCTTTCCTTCGGACCAGTCCTTTTTATCTTTAAACAGACGCACATCTACCACATCGCCCGGCGCCGCACCTCCTTCGATAAAAACAACCTTCCCGTTCAATCTGGACAACGATTTTCCTCCGGCAGCATAATCCGTAACCGGCAGGCTTTCCAATATCTTATTTTTTCGTTTTCTACCCACGGGGACAAAGGTAGCATTTCGGAGGCACTCTTGTAAATCAGAATTTGTGGTGGAGGTTACCGGGCTCGAACCGGTGACCTTTACGCTGCCAGCGTAACGCTCTAGCCAACTGAGCTAAACCCCCCATTTTCTACCGAAGCTTTAGCAAAAGCCGGCATCATCCATCAGGAGTTTGCAAAAGTAGCTCTTTTTATTAAAAAAACAATTCAAAAATGGGGGCTCGTAAAACCAAGTTTCTTTAAGCCTTCCTGTACCTCAGGACAACTCATGAATAACTTCCACAACATCCCGGTTCGATAATTCTCAATCATGACCACCTGAGGGCCCTGATCAATGGCCAGATATTTTTCAGGATACCAGTCCGCCGTTTCGCTGAAAGCATCATAAAATCCATAAACGCCCCAAAGTTTATCAGACATCTCTTCGTACCAATGTCGCATTGCCTTCAGTGATTTTTCAGGCGTATAAGGAATAGAGGATATCGCAGCAGTAGGTGAAATTACCCCCAGATCGGTCTGCTCACCCGGTGCATGGGCAGCATAACCCTTGACGGAATAGCTTGCGGTCAAACCCCAGCTATCCGATCCATACCCTTTGTAATGTAACGGATTCTTTACACACCAGGTATAGTTAATAAGCGTTTGATTAACATTTTCTTTCCAATAATCAGCATATTCATCCTTTAATCCTTTCGGATCAAAGCCAAGATAAGAATATTGAGCCCAGAAAAGCGGCCCTCCCATTGCAGCCCTCCCCTGCCGGAATAATTGCAAAGTATCTCCATAAAAAACGGAGGGTGATTCTATTTTACCATTTTCAGCCCAACCTTCATGATATACTTTTGCAGATACTCCATGTGTAGGAGAAGATGCAGCCAGAATATAAGTAATCAGACATTCATTATAGCCATGAATAGGAAAATTCATCTGCCAGTCATAGTCGGGACTCCAATGCCAGTATAGAACATTTTCTCCTTTTGTAAACCATTGCCAATCCACTTCTTTCCATAGTTTATCTATTCGATCAGCCAGTTGCCGTTCTTTCCTACTTCCGTCTTTGAAATATTGACGAACACACAATAAACCCTGAACTAAAAAAGCCGTTTCTACCAGGTCTCCTCCGTCATCCTTTTTGCTGAAAGGTTTTACTTTCCCTGTTTTTCCGTACAACCAATGGGGCCATGCACCATGAAAACGATCCGATTTTTCCAGAAAAGAAATTATTTTTTCAAATCTTTGGAAGGCTTGTTCCTTTGAAATATATCCCCTTTTTATACCCGTCAGCAGAGCCATTAGTCCAAAGCCACTTCCTCCCGTTGTAACCACATTCCTATCATTCTGAGGATAAATCCCATTCATATTAATCCGCTCAGGCGCCATGCCGCTGTTGGGTTCGGCACCTTCCCAAAAATAAAGGAATGCAGCATGTTGCACGGTATCCAGGAGCGCCTGGTCTGTTAAAGTATCGTAACGCAGCGTATGATTTTTCCGGTTGTTGTTGGCATTCCCTGCCTGACAGGAAGCGAGGCAGAAAAGCAAAGCACCCAGTAGTGCTAAGGGGGTTATATATTTCATATATGTATTAATCATTTGAGCATTCCCGTAGCATGCAACACGCCTCCGGGAGTAAATAATTTATAATCTGGCTTTTCTAAAAACAAATTTCCTTCAATTGCCTCCATCTTTGAGGCTATTTTCTTAATTGCTACTTCAGATTGTTCAATACCTATCCACCTTCTGCCATTCTTGTGGGCAGCGCTTAATGTAGTACCTGAACCAGCAAAGCAGTCCAGCACTATACTATCTTCATTAGAAGATGTTTTCACGATAATATCAAGCAAGTTACTATTCTTTTCAGTAGGATATATTGGATATTGAGGATCCTTATATTCCCAAATATCTTGCATTCGCTTACCTTTTTGTTCATCGAGATATATTTTTTTTCTTGGATTACCCTTACTGCTCCATTCAATCAATCCCTCTTTGTCCCATTGTTCTAATACAGAGACATCACTCCTCCAGTGGCGACCTTTTGGCGGAAGAAGATTTTTAAACCTTTGGGAAGTTTTCCCATTTCTGGTCTCACCAGGAGCGTGGAGAGGTATCGTAGTATATCGCCTTCCATCTATTCCTTTTTTAGGAAACAACTTTAACTTATCCGTTTGCGAATAAGGCCGTATAGGCTCATTCCATATCAAATCGTCGGATTTAGAATAAAACAATATTAAATCTTTGATATTCCCATATCCCTTTCTACCAAAATTTTTGGGGTTACACTTTACCCGGGTTATATCATTTCTAAAATTCGTTATCCCAAATATCTCATCCATGATAATTTTTATATAATGTCCAATCTTATAATCTGTATGAACATATATGGAACCTCTTTCTGATAACAATACTTTAAGTAGAACAAGACGCTCCCTCATAAATTCGATAAATTCACTACCCCTTAAAGTATCAGTGTACGCCACAATATCATTATTGGAATTACTTATCGTGTTAGCTCGTCCTTCGGAAAGAGTAAAAATATTATTCGTTGCAAATGGTGGATCTATGTAAACCAAATCTATACTGCCAGCCAAGTTTTGCTTTGTTATCAGGTATTTTAAAGCAATTAGATTATCAGTATGGATTAACCAATTGAGGCTCTCGCTATCATTTGACCGTCTCAATTCTTCATCAGGAATGCTTTCAAAGATTTCTCTTTCCGTCTTTTTACCTTCATATTGTAAAATCATACTTATTATTTAAAGTTGATAAAGAAATTCTCTCAAGACAAGGCTACTAAAAATATGATATTCGTTATAGGGATTAGAAATATACCTATGCATCTTCGTGTTACTTTTTATATACTCTTTATTAAATCTGGCAAGAAAATCAAGCCCTTTATTCCGATGGTAATTTAATTGTTCCTTTGCAAAGCGCATTCTGTCTATATCACTTCCTCCTAATATAGCATCCGAATCTGAAGACATAAACTCGGACTCATTTACCGGCCCAATACCCAAAGACTTCTTATTAATCCAATTATTAAACATAGGACCAATTTGTCGATTGGTTTCCTTAGGCATTGAGCAACGCTCATATATTTTATCAAGCCCCATCTCGTAAAGTCTTCCACATATCCGATTAACAGTCTTAGGATTGCGATTGATAGAACTCGGATCTTTTTTCAAATATGCAACATAGCTATCTTTTATAGGAAACAGCTTCATCTTCAATAAATACTTAAGTAGTTTTTCATTATCCTGACGATGAAAAGCACTTTCTATAGAGGCCCATAAATCGGTATTCAGTTCTCTGATTCCTTCTGGTATAGTAGGATATACCTGAAAAAGATCATCTAAATATGATCGTTGGTTTGAATACTCTATGCTTAAGCTTGTCCAGTAATTCATTCGACAAACTTACTAACTAAATCTCAATTACGGGCTAATTATAAGCATTCCGTGGCCAGAATTTCACATCTTTCCCGCTATTATCGTTATAATGCTGTCTCAAGCCCTTTAGTTGTTTTAGCAAATCTTTTAAAACTTCTTCATAACCGGGCTTGACATCCATGCCACGCATGACCATCAAACTTTCCATTTCATCTGGATCCCGTTCCAGATCAAATAACTCCCACTCATTTACCGTATAATAATAAATCAATTTATAGCGTTCCGTACGAATACCATAATTGGGTAATACAAAATGGGGGGGACCTTCTTCATAATAATGATAATACATGGATTTGGGCCAGTCTCCCGGCGCTTTTCCTTCAAATATGGGTTTCAGGCTTCTCCCCTGCATATCGGCAGGCACCGGAAGCCCGGCCATATCCATAAGAGTAGGCGCATTGTCTATGCTTTGTACCCAGGCATCTGTCTTGCTTCCCGGTTTTACTACCCCCGGGAAACGAACGATCCACGGAATACGTAAAGCGGGTTCATACATGAACCTTTTATCAAACCAGCCATGTTCCCCAAGGAAAAAACCATGGTCGCCGGTTATCACTACCATTGTGTTGTCTGCTTGTCCGGACTCATCCAGGTAATCAAGCAGTCGGCCAACATTGTCATCCAGCGATTTAAGCGTCCCCAGGAAATGGCGCATCAATTGTTGGTAATTCCATTGCTGTAACTGTTTTCTCGTATAATCTTTTGGCGGACCAAAATCTTTCATGTCCGAAATCCGCATGTGCGCATTAAGCGCCACCGTACTCCGGTCTTTGTAATCATCCCAAAAAGTACCGGGTTCGGGGAAACGGACCTCATCAAAAATATGTTCATACTTGTGCGGCGGATCAAAAGGCCGATGATCACTGAAAAACTGCATCGCCATGCAAAAAGGCTCCTTAAATTGTTTCATCCCCTTGATAGCCAATCCGGTAAAGGTATCTGTAATATAACCGGGACGACTTTTATGCACCATTTCTTTGCTCCCCAGAGAGGGATTTTCAATAAATCCCTTCTCATTATAATACGGCCCCCCGGCTCCGGTTTTGAAAGAGAAATAATCAAACCCTACATCGGCAGGATTTATCGGCTTCCTGTTTGTTCCCTGCAAATGCCATTTACCTACAATTCCGGTTTGATATCCGGCTTCTTTTAATAATTTCGGAAAAGTCTGTTGAGTAGGATCAAAGAAGTTCTTAGGATTATCAGGATTCCCATTGTATCCATTCACTTCCATACCGGCCAGGTGGTTATACTTTCCGGTTAATAAAGTGGCCCGGCTGGGTGCACATAGCGCATTGTTACAAAAAGAATTGTTAAACTGCAGTCCCTCTTTTGCCACCCTGTCAATATTAGGAGTTTGTAAAAAAGAACTATATCTGCCCTCATAGCAACTCAATACGCTCAGTGGAACCCCTTCCAGCGTAATAAACAAAATATTGGGTTTATCTCCTTTCCTTTTTCCCGAAGGGATAACATTGGGAAAAGACTTTGTCGCGGCAGAAGTGAAGCGGGGGTTCAGCGTAGAAGCCAGGGGTAAACCCAGCGCCAGGCCGCCCATTCTTTTTAAAGCCTCTTTCCGGGAAATAGTCTGTAATCTTTTTGTGTTATCCATAATATAAATTTTTATGAGTGAATGCCGGGAATCCCCAACTGTTTGCAAATTAGGCGTGCGAGATTCCTATCTATCTTTGTGTGTCTTGGTACAGAGGTCTTTTTCCCCGTCTGTTCATTGCGATAAATATCATGATTACTTCCGTGGCGGTGAAGATGGCAGCCATAAAACTCAAGATGCTTAATAAAATCCCGCTCCTTAACCGACATTAATATGCAATTCTTCCTGATAAATTATATCAACATCATCAACCTCTTCTTCTGCGTCTTTAAGCCATAGAGATAGGGCATCCAGAAGATTCTTTTTGGTCTCCGCAACGGTCTGCCCCTGAGTAAGAACCCCGGGAAGTTCTTTGACCTGGCCAATAAAATATTCTTCCCCTTTTGATATAATTGCCGTCAATTTCATAATCCAAAGATAATACAATTTTTTTAATTCACTCTTATCACTTCGCTCCGTTCTCCCACTCCGTTTTCGTTAAAGGCTTCTATGGAAAAATAATACGTTTCGCCTGTATTCAGGTTCCTCATTTCCAATTTATTTTCGCCATACACCATCCAGGAACTGTATAATTTATCGGGAGCGATGCCCCAAAGCACATTATAACCCTGTACATTTTTCTGTTGATCCCAGGTTATGGTTGCATCTCTTTTATCCTGGTGTCTTTCTACCTTAAAGGTAGTCACTTTTTCGGGAACTTCGCCTTTTCCTTTACCGAAAACCCGTAAATCTGAGATAGAGAGGTAGGGAGTAGGAACATGGATGTTTTTATATCGAATGAATCGAACGGTTTCCGGCCTGGAAAGCTCTACATAATCATTCGGAGTATCTTTAAAACTATGGCTTCGATCCACTAATATCTTCCAGTTTTTTCCGTCAATAGAACCTTCTATTGTATACCGATATTTCAAGTCGGGAATTTTACCGTAAAGATCAGAATGGTAATCATTATAGTTCACCTGAATGGCATATACTTCCCCCGGTTTTTCAAGATCAATTTCAACCCATTGCCGGTCATTGTTTTCTTTAGCCAGCCAGAAGGTCTTTATATTTTCATCAACTAAATTTTTAGGTGGGAAGCTGTCCAGGGCAGAAGACGCCTTTACCGGTTTTTGATAAGACAGCAACATCCATCCCCGGAATTTACCTTCTTTTCCTGCAATATTGGGCGCATAATGCGGATAATCCCCAAAATAGGTATCGGCATACATCAGGCCATCCTTGTCAAAATAAGTAGGAAACATTCCTATTCTGCGCTCCCATCCGATATTCACACCGACCGCCATGGTGGTAAAATGCCAGTATTGTCCGGCAGGACCTTTTACCATACTGCCATGCCCTGCGCCATTGATAAAACCGCCCGGTTTGAAAGAAATTGGGTTATTGGGGGCATAATGAAACGGTCCCAAAGGAGAATCACTTGTGTAAACCCCATCTGCATATACATTAAACTCGGTCCCCGGCGCCGCATATTGCAAATAATATTTCCCTTCATGTTTTGTCATCCAGGGGCCTTCGATATAACCTCCTAAAACCGTATCCGAGTTATTTTCTCCAAAACGTTCCCACCCATGTTTTTCTTCATTGAGATTAAATAAGGTATCGATGGTTTCGGAAGGCGTAAAACGCACTTTCCTATTCAATTTTTTCCCGCGAATGGGAAATTTATTGGAAGATCCCCAATACATATAGGCGCTGCCATCGTCATCAATGAAAAGATCCGGATCCTGCAAGTTGGTAATAATGGAAGGAGTGGCTTTCCAATTTCCTTTTTGAGGATCATCGGTATATAAAACACTGCTTGCGCCGGACGGATCGCCAATCACATATAAAACAGAATCCTTATAATTGGAAGCGGCAGGCGCATTGGAGCCCTGGAAATACCATTTTTCCGGTGTAATAAAATCCCAATGGGTTAAATCCGCAGAATGCCAATAGCCCATGGAACGGGTGACGAACATATAATATTCATTTCTGAAGCTTACCACCGCCGGATCTGCCCCCGACCGATAAGACAGATTCTTATTGGCATTGTAGATCATATAAGTATAATCAATATTGATCGGGTTGCAATAGGTGCTCCGCTGCATGTCCTGTGCATTCGTTGCATAAGAGATGCATAAAAAAAGAAAAATCAAATAAAAAAGTTTATTTTTCATGATATGAGAACATTAATTTGATAATAATTTTTTCCCTTTGCGGTTCTTCGCTTCTCAGCGAGCCACTGCCTTCCTGCCTCCAAGCAACCAAAACCCCGCTTTATTTACCGTATCCGAACTACCTCCCACATATACCTCAAATGCGCCCGGTTCAGCTATAAAGTCCATATTTTTTCCATAAAAAGACAATTCTTTTCTTGTTAAAAAGAAGATTACCTGCCGGCTTCCTCCCGGATTTAAAACTATTTTTTTAAAACCCTTCAATTTCTTCAGGGGCGGACTGATACTGGCTACCAGGTCGCTAATATACAATTGTACAATTTCAATTCCCTTCACTGCACCGCTGTTCGTTACATCCACGGTTACTTTCAGGGTATCATTCCATTCCAGGGAATCCGTGTTCAACCGAGGCTTAGAATAAGTAAAATGGGTATAACTTAACCCATACCCAAAAGGATACAAAGGCGAGTTGGGCACATCCACATAACGGGTGGTATATTTATTCCCTTTGATTTTCGGACGTCCGGTATTCAGATGATCATAATAAATGGGAATTTGTCCGGTATTTCTCGGAAAGGTCATAACCAATTTACCGGAAGGATTGTATTTGCCAAACAATACATCAGCAACCGCATGGCCGGTTTCTGTGCCCGGTTCCCAGATTTCCAAAATCCCAGAGACGTGGCCGGCAAGCCAGGGAATGGTCAAAGGACGGCCACTTATCAGCAATACAACAATCGGCTTTCCGGTTTTCGCTATTGCTTTTACCAGGTCCAGTTGATTACCCGGTAATCCCAGCACAGATCGACTGTCTCCTTCTCCACTCATACCGGCACTTTCGCCCAGCGCCATGACTACCACGTCTGCCTGCCGGGCAAAAGCTATTGCTTCGGCAAATCCTTCAGTGGAATCACTTTCAATACCGGTACCTCTGGCATATAACAATTCTGTACCGGGAGATACCGCTTCTTTTATTCCCTGCCAGATACTTATTGCCTCTTCAGACTTTCCCAAGGCATGTACAGGGCCTAATATTTCTTTCTGATCTTTTACCAATGGACCAATCACCGCTAATGTTTTAATCTTTTCTGACAGAGGTAAAATAGCCTCCTTCTGTCCGAAAAGCGTATCATTCTTTAACAACACGAAAGATTCTCTCGCCATCTTACGGGCTAAAGGCCGGTGCTTTTTCAAAAGGGAGTCCTGGTAGCCTGCCGTTTTATTCCCATACAAAAAAGGGTGGTCAAACAAACCCAGCTGATACTTTAAAACCAATACTCTTTTTACCGCTGAATCCAGTTCTGCTTCCTTCACTTTTCTCTCTTCCACCAACCCTGGTAAATCTTTGAAATAAGTACCGCTATGGAGATCCATATCCATACCCGCATTCATTGCTTCTGCTACAGCCTGCACGGAAGTAGCCGCCACGCGGTGATTCAGCATCTCGGGAATGGCATCGTAATCGGAAACAACTAATCCTTTAAAACCACATTCTTTCCTTAGAATACCCTTTAACAAATGGCTGTTTTCAGAAGCCGGAATCCCATTAAGCGAAATAAAGGCCGGCATAATCGAAGCCAGGCCCACATCAATCGCCGCCTGAAAAGGAGGAAGATAAATTTCATGGAACCGCCGCCACGACATGTCCACCGTATTGTAGTCCCTTCCTGCTTCTACAGCGCCATATCCTGCAAAATGCTTGGCTGTGGCCGCCATTGTCCGTGAATTGGAAAGATCATTTCCCTGCAAACCTTTTACTTCCGCCGCGGCAATTGCAGACGCTAAAAATGGGTCTTCTCCCGCTCCTTCTACAACCCTTCCCCATCTTGGATCCCGGCTAATATCCACCATAGGCGCAAAGCTCCAGTTCATGCCATCTGCAGTGGCCTCAAAGGCGGCAATACTATCCACTTTTCTGATCAAGGCGGTATCCCAGCTACAAGCCATGCCTATGTTCACCGGAAAAGTAGTTCGATAACCATGGATAACATCTCCCATGAATAATAAAGGTATTTTTAGCCGGGATTGCATAGCCATCTTCTGCAGTTGAGTTAAATATTTACTCACTTTTTCTCTTCCGGGCAACATCCCATTGGTACCTCCCACCAGTCCATTTTTTATTGCTTCCTTCAACCCTTTTTGATTGCCTCCATAAATAGTTAATTGACCGGCCTTTTCTTTCAAGGTCATCAAAGAGAGGATGGAATCGGCCTTATGATTTAGGAGCGATAAGCGATCTTCGGCAGATAACTGTTGGGCCTGAATCGCATTCAGGCTCAAAATAAAAACGCCCGTGAATAGAACGAATATTTTCATCTTTTAATAAAAATTCATTTATGTTATTTTAATGTGGCTGAAGCCACTCCATTTCCTGCATCTTTTTTCATTTTTGAGTTAGACCTTAAAAAAACCAGCTTCAAATCAATCAGACTTTTCTATGAACTTACTGATGTGGCTAAAGCCACTTGCTGCATTATCCTTGCCAGTTGACAACTGCAATAAATTCTCTTTTATAACTTAATGCCATCACTTTTCCCCAATTATCTTCTAATAAATCTTCATCCTCTTTCTTTTTATCAGTTGACTAAAGTCAACTGCAATAGATATTTCTCTTCAAAGGCCTTTTGTCCTTTCTCCAACAGGTGCGATAGCGGGCAAATTATCCGTGGCGCGATCCAAATAAAAATAAGCCGTTGCAGACCAGACATCAGAGCGATAAAAATTAACCCAGCCCTCAGGAAAATTCTTATCCATTAACTGCGGAAGGCTTTTCATTTCCAATAATTTCACAAACCGTGTTTGCTGATCCACGGTAACAGGTATTAAATCGGCGCCTTTTCGTGCCGCTTTTCGTACTTCTTTTAGCGGCCCACCGCCAATTTGTTGTACCGCTATTTTTATATTTTGATGAAAATAAACCGGATCAGGAATATGATACCGGTAAAAACTCCATTCTTTTTTATCCTTATCAGCAACCAGACACCCCTGATAACGGTTGATAAATTTTCCCATTCCCCACGCTGTACCGATATAATCTTCCACACCGGTACTAACCAGGGTAGGATATTTCTGGTCTCCATCCAGATAAACCTTTACCTCTCCTTCCCCCCACCATATATCACCATAAACAGAATCCGCTTTTATCCCCAAACTGGTACCTAAGAATTTACCCTGGCCACTCACTTCCGGAAGAATTTTAAAATCGCTGCCGGCAGCCGGTTTATCCTGATGCCAGTAAGCATGAAAATACAGCATATTGTCCGGTACATGCTCCCATTTCTGGTAGTTGATATCATAAAAAATATGCAGCAGGTCTTTATTGGAGTCATTAAAAATGGTAACACGAGCGCCCTTTTTAAAAGGCATGGGAATAAAACAATTGAAAGAGCGCCCTTCGGGGTTTGAAAACAAGTCTGACTCAAAAGCAGCCGTTTGACCAAAAGCTACGCCAAAAAAGTCTCCTAAAGGGGCAGAGACAGCGGGTTTTGCTGTTCCATCCCAATAGATTGTAATTCTTAGTGCACGCAGCATTTCCGGAGAACGGTTGTCTATAGTAAGCTTAATGTGTTCTATGATTCCGGGGCCATTCACCTTTAATAAATCAAGAGAATCGTGAGCTTTAATTTTGTCAAAAGCATGCCCTTTGGCTCCCCGGTTTTCTTTTGCTCCTGCCCCCTTTTCTCCTTTGGGATTTTCGGAACTTGTCCATCTTGTTTGTGTGCCGGAAGGCATGGTATATAACTTCTGCTGAGCATAAAGCCTGTTAAAACAAGACATCAGGAAAAAAAGGCTGCAAAACCATACTACTTTTTCTATTTGTTTATAAAAGTTCATTTTTTACTTCTTACTTTTTACTCCCTCTTTTACCGGTCCCAATCCGGTTTGTTTCAAAGTCCGGTCTTCATTAAACCATTCTCCATATTTATCTCCCGGACGGAAATCATCATGAGCCTGTTGCAGCAAATTACGAAGCCGGGTCCTCATATTTTGTAAGGTTAAAAAAGCATCCTGATCATGAATGCGGTTTTTCATCTGATAAGGATCGATGGCGTTGTCATATAATTCTTCTTCTCCGGTCAGCCATTTCACATACGTATGCCTTCCGGAAAAAACACCACGCCACTCCGGCCACAAGGTTCCGGTTTGCAAAAAATCCCAATGAGAAGTATAATTGGCAATCAGGACATTTTCTCTTTTACTATATTCCTGTCCCAAAACAACTTTACTCATATCTATCCCATCTACCTCTTCAGGTATATTCACCTCGGCCAGTCCGCAAAGCGTAGGAAAATAATCCATAGGCGTATGGATAGCATCAATAAATCGGGATTCCGGAATTTTACCCGGCCATCGAATAATCAGCGGGATGTTGACCGCTTCCCTGTAAGGCACCATCTTTTGAAGCCGCCCATGGCTTCCATTCATTTCTCCGTGATCTGCTGTAAAGACCAGAACGGTATTTTCAGCCAAACCCGATTGATCCAGATAGTTCAAAATCTTTCCCATGTTGTCATCCAGGTTCTTAATCATAGCGTAATATCCTCTGACATCTTCTACACTTCTGGGGTTGTCTTTAGGCACATTAGGCTCCCATTTTATTTGATCCTTCGGAACAACTTTTTCCAGATAACCTTCCGGAGGTTCCCTAAAAGGTTCATGTGGAGGATGGGGGGCTATCGTAAGCAAAAAGGGCCTTTCAGCATTCTTCCGCTTTTCCATAAAAGCAATGGCTTGCTCAAACTGCACATCGGTTTCATATTTATGAGTCTGAATTTTTTGGGGTGTATCTTCGTAATACCAGTAATTTTTAAAATCATTAAGAAAATTATAGGCCTGCCAAAATTTATAACCTAACCGCTCGGGACCCGGAGGTACAAAATCATGATGCGGATGATTTTTTATCCATTCCTTCTCCTTCTTCGGATGATATTCATACAAACCATCTCCTACCCTAAAGCCGGAAGCCAGATGCCATTTGCCAATAAATCCGGTGTCATAGCCCGCCTGGTCAAATACGTTGGCCAGACAGTTCGGGTTTTGCTTTGGGCTGGCTTCTACAAAATTAAAAATAACCCCCGAATGGGTTGGATAACGGCCGGTCATCAACATGCCGCGAAAGGGCGTACACAACGGACAGGAAGATACGCTGTTTCTGAAATTGGTTCCTTCACTTGAAAGCCGGTCAATATGAGGAGTTGTCATGTTAAATCCACCGCCAAAAACACCTATGGCATCTCTTCGTAATTGATCATCAAAGATGAAAATGATATTGGGCTTTCCGTACGCACGAGCCGGTTTATTTAATCTTCCTACCTTCGGGTTCAGGTTTTTGGATGACAAGACGGTTGGCGCCAGGACGGCAGCTCCACCCATGGCCATATTCTTCAAAAATCTCAACCTGGAAATATGGTTTTCAGATTCTACATTAAGTTTCTTCGGCGCCGTTGCTTTTATTTTTTTCTTTTGTTTAACACTCATAAATTATTATCTACTGTTGTTTTATAATTAAACTGATGTAAAAGGTCTCCCGCTGATCTCACTGATTTTCGCAGATTATATAATCGACTTCTGCGTTTATCCCTGCCATTGCCGGCAGGTGTATAATCTTCGGGAGGTAATACGGAGACAAATTATACTTAACTTTACACTACTTAATTTTTTATAGTAAATCCTAATCTCTTCAACCCGGACTTTACTTCCGGACAACTCATAAATAAATCCCACAACAATCCGCTCCGGTAATTTTCAATCATCACGATTTGCGGCCCCTGATCAATAGCTAAATAAGAATCCGCAAACCATATCTCATTCAGATTAAAAGCATCTTTAAACCCATATTTTCCCCATATTTTATCTCCCAGTTTATAATAAAAGAATTTCAATGCGTTCATAGATTCTTTGGGCGTATAAGGGATGGAAGACACAGCCGCCGTGGGTGAAATCACCCCATCATCATTGGAAGGAGAATGCGCTTTATACCCGTTATTATCATCGCTGGCAGTCAACCCCCAACATAATTTGCTATAGCCATTGAAGTTCTTGGGGTTGTTGACACAATACAAATAATTAATCCTGGCCTGTGCAGTATCCTGTGTCCAGTAATTGGCATACGCATCGGACAAACCATGAGGATTCAGACCAAGGAAAGAATAATGGGAAAAAAACAAAGGGCCTCCCAAATCAGGGCCCAACGGTAGCGTAATACCAAAAAAAGTTTTCCCATTTTTCATTTTTCCATTTTGTGCCCAGCCGTTATCATAAACTGATTTGGGAATAGCATCCTTCTTGGCTGAGGCTGCCAGTACATAGGTAATCAACGCTTCATTCCATCCGGTAATTTTCATGTTCATGACCCAGTCTTTATCCGGGCTCCAATGCCAATATAACGCCTCCTGCCCCTTCTGCCTGAACCAATTCCATTCTACCCCATTCCACAAATCATTAATCCCGTTTCTTAAAGAATCTTCGAGCGTATTCTGTTTATCAAAAAACTGCCGGGCCGTTAACAACCCTTCCATTAAAAAGGAAGTTTCTACCAAGTCGGCGCCATCATCATTGGTACTAAAAGGAATGGTTTCCCCGGTTTCTCCATTGATCCAATGTGCAAAAGCGCCATGATAAGTTGTACATTTATTCCTATAAAAATCAACAATTTTTAAAATCCGGTTTAATCCTTCCTCGCGAGTAATAAAATGCCGGTGAATACCTACCAAAATACTCATAATACCAAACCCGGTACCTCCGGTAGTGCACGTATTTCCAGAAGTATTTCGCTCTCTTGCCATACCGGAAACCGGATGTCCGAAGTCCCAGAAATATTTGAAAGTCTGTTGTTCTACCAAAGTGAGCAAAGCCGAGTCTGATATCCTTTTGAATTTATCGGAGGAATCTATAGCAGTGGTTAAATGAACCTCAACAGCAGACTGTAAACTCCCTCCATCTTCAGATTTTAAGGAGGTAGAAAAAGCAATCACATACGAAGTTAATGGCTTCAAGTATCCTTCTAGTTTAATAAGTATTGTTTTATTTTTATCTGCATAAGACAGTACGTAATTTACCTGCTCTCCTGTGGCACTGTTAAAAGACAAACTTTTAGCAATACTCTTTTTATCAATTGAGGCAGAAAAAGAAAATTGAGTAACGGGTTTATCATTTACATTTCGATAAGTAAATCCGTTATAAGCGCCATTTACCTTTAGCGAATTAAAGCTAAAAGATTCAGGGGATGAAGGCTCCGGAGGAGGAGATGTCTTCTTTTCTTTATTACAGGAAAGCAATCCCAAAAGAAGGACAACCAGAAAACCTTTTGTAAGAACCTTCATCCTGTTAATTTATCTTCCTGCTTTTTCAAGTTTATATAAAGCATTTATATCTGCTGCACTCAATGCCTGATCATAAATCTTGAATTCATCCAATTTACCGTTTAAACTACCTGCCCAGGGTTGCGGCCCAGTACCCGTAGTTAAATTGGGGTCGGTTTCAAACTGCCACGTACCTATAACCATTGCGGTCGCATTTTCAAATTGCAAAGGACCATAATTGTTAGTCGTATCTTTTATCAAAGTAGAGTAAACAGATACGCCATTTTGATAAATTTCAAAGTTTGTGGATGCTTTAGTACTGCTATCATAGGTGACTACAATTTGTGTCCATTTATCCCATGCCCCTTTCATGTCATAAGCTAAAAATTGTCCTTTATTAAAGGCATTCCCATTGTTGAGGTGTACCTTAAATTTTGTGACATCAGAAGTGCTCCCATTATCCAGATAAATATCCAGATTTCCCCAAAAATCTTTGCTGTTAGCGATTGAAAACACGCCATATCCATACTGCGTATTTTGAGGGGCGTTCATCCAAAAAGAAATCGTAAAACTTTTGAGGTTGGTGATGGCAGCGCCAGGATTGTTGAAAACCAGGTAGTGATCGGCTCCTACCTCCAGGGCCTGTCCTTTCACCCCCGACTCAGTAAAGGTGGTCCCCTTATTTGTCGCCTGCAAATCGCCTACGCTATCTTTAAGGCTCCCGTCAAAAGCCCAATAGGCCACGAGATTATCAGGAGCGATCTGATCCGAATTAGTATATCCGCCGAAAGACTTTTCCGGAGCATAGCTGGAAGGATCAAA
>CAYRBD010000003.1:8868-18242 GCA_964422465.1 uncultured Chitinophagaceae bacterium | reverse complement strand
ATGCCTGGCATGCCAGATAATCTTCCGCAGTTTCCCCTGATCTGTTTCTGTAATATCCGGTAAAATATTAGGGTTATCCCCTCTGGCTCTTTTCCGTACCAGATTAAGATCAGCCAAAGCTTCTGAAGTCTTTCCCAATTCGTTGGCCGCTTCTGCATTCATCAATAATACTCCTGCATATCGCAATATTCTTACATTTTGCCCGGCGCCTTGCTGCGTATTTACTGCTTCTGCAAACGGTACATAAGATTTCAGATTATATCTTTTAGGAGAGTCGCTCCCGGCAGGAGGCACCACTTCTCCATTCGGTAAGGTAGAACCTGCAAACATGATGGTTCCTTCGAGGCGGGTATCTCCGGGATCATCAAAAGCATCTACCAGCGACTGGGTTGGCACATTGAATCCCCATCCGGGAGAGGGGCTTACATCTCGGTCAGCCTGTACCTGAGAATACTGGCTATAAAAAGTCGGTTCCCCCGCCCGATTCATATTGGGCAGGTATTCACATTGGATTTCAAAAATAGATTCTATGTTATTTTCATTGGGTATGCGAAACAATTCAAAGAAATTATGCGCCTGTCCCATACCAAACAACTGATAAATGCCCAACGCCTTCACCTGGTTGGTTAAATCATAGACCTGCTGCCATTTTTTCCGATACATGCATACTTTGGCATGTAAAGTCAGGGCAGCTCCCTTAGTCGCGTGCCCAATACTTTTGGCGTCATAGGTAACCGGAAGGACTTTTGCCGCATCGGTCAGGTCCTGCTCAATGGCATCATACACACTGTCTTTTGAAGTACGTGGCAAATTATATTGAGCGGGGTCATCCGGGAGATGAAGCCTCAGAGGAACATCGCCAAAAGCACGTACCAGCCTGAAGTAGCTATATGCGCGAAGAAATTTGGCCTCTGCAGTGAAACGCTCTGAAAGACTTTTATCAATCTTCATGGTGTCCACATGATCAATCACCTGGTTGCATAAATTGATCTCCTGATAGGCGCCAGACCAAAAACCATTCAATGATCCTTCTGTAGAGGTTACCGTAAAGTTGTCATATAGATTCATATAAGTGGCATCCCCCGACGTACTTCCTTTTTCTGCATCATCAGAAGCCATGCTCATGATCGCTATTGCCGGAAAAGCTATTGAATTCCAACCTCTTGTTAGCGCATACATAGCATTAACAGCTTTTGTAGCATCATCTTTGGACTGCCAGAAATTCTTGCTTTCTTTTTGTCCCTGCGGTTGAACTTCAAGAAAATTGTTGCTGCATCCTAAGTTCATCGTTACCAGAACCATAAACACAGTTCCCCATTTCCATATCGGTATTTTATTAATAATTTTCATAGCTATTGAATTTAAAAAGTTTAGAAAGTCAGATTTATCCCAAAATTGTAAGTGGCATACAGGGGATATACATTGGTATCTATACCTGCATTGGTAGGTTTACCACCCACTTCCGGACTAAACCCGGAATACTGGAAAAAATTGAAGGCATTTTGTGCATTGGCATAAACTCGCAAGCGATCGATGCCCCAACGTTTTACCAAATCCGTAGGTAAGGTATATCCCAATTGCATATTCCTTACCCTAAAGTAACTTCCATTTTCAACGAACCAGGAATTGGGAACGTAGTTTTGATTTCCTCCTATATTTGCAGAGGGATAGGTATTGGAAGTTCCTTCGCCATGCCAGCGATGATCAAAAAAGTTCTGCGTATAGTTCTCATTCCCATATCGCAATCCCTTGTTGGCATTATAGATAGAAACATCTGCCACGCCCTGAAAATCCAGGCTTAAATCAAAATTCTTATAAGTAAAGGAAGTGTTTAACCCGTAAATGTATTTAGGATTGGGGTTGCCCAGAGGAATCCGATCCTGTCCGCTGATCACGCCATCTCCATTTGTATCTTTATAAATAAAATCTCCAGGCTTTGCCGTTCCGGCCTGTGGGGATTTGCTGACCTGATCCTGATTTTGAAAGATGCCGATCACCTGATATCCATAAAACTGCCCAATGGGTTGTCCTAAAATTGTTCTGGTAGATAGAGCCCCTCCGGTTGCCGCTGCTCCACCTGCATAAATGGGGTTGGATCCGGTAGATACGGCCAAAACTTTGTTATTATTAAGAGAGAAATTACCGCTTAAATGATAACTGAAATCAGCGCCTGTTTTTTGATCCCAAGATAAGGATAATTCAAATCCGCGGTTTTGAAAATCGGCCTGATTTCCTATGATACTGGAACCGGAAGTGCCTAAAGAGGCCAAGATAGGAATGGCAAAAATGGCCTTTTCAGTTTTCTTATTATAATAATCCGCCACCAGGGTTAACCGATGATCCAAAAAAGCAGCTTCTAAACCCACATCCGTTCCTACGCCTCTTTCCCAATAAGTAGTCGGTGGTACGATGGTAGTAATACTGGCGCCGGTATAAATCTGCTGTGGATTTCCAAATACAGCAATAAGGTTAGGCCCTTGAGAAACCGTAAGCACAGACAAATTAGAAGGCACTGAAGCATTTCCTATTTTTCCCCAACTGCCCCTGATTTTCAAAGTATTAAATAGCTGTTGGTTCTGCATAAATCCCTCTTCGGAAATCACCCAGCCCAGCCCTACGGATGGGAAGTATCCCCACCGGTGGGAACCTGCAAACTTGGAAGAACCATCTGCCCTCATGGAGGCGGTAAGTAAGTATTTTCCCTTGTAGGCATAATGAATCCGGCCAAAATAAGAGGAAATGGTAGATAAGTCTCCGTTATCCGTAACACTGTAAGGCAATCCGCTTGTTACCGTGGTATCTCCTTTTTGGTTGGTTACACTGGCCAATTTCAGATACATTTCACTAGTTGTATTTCCGGGCACATTTTCTGCCGAACCAATTAAGTTGTAGGTTTTATAACGCTGAGCACCCTGTCCCAACAAAACAGAGAGACTGTGGTCGCCAAAAACATTTTTATAATTTAAGGTGTTTTCAGCAATCCAATTGCGGGTTTCGGCCCTGGAGATGGTCAGATGACTGGAATTGCTGTTCTGCATGGAGTTGCCAAAAAATTCAGGCGTGTAACCCCTTACTTCTCCCTGACCAAACTCTCCGCCAAAACTGGTCTTGAAGGTAAAATGCTGCAGAAACTGAATTTCCGCATGAACGTTCCCTGTGATCCGATAGTTTTTAGACTTCTGGTTAAAAAAGTCCAGCGTTATTTCGGGGTTAGAAATAGCCTGTCCCAATGCATAATCAGAAGGATCGCCATAGGAGCCATCTTTATACCGCACAGGCACTATGGGTGGCGCCCCAAAGGTAGCATGAAAAATACCCCCCGGAATATCATTTGAATTGCTGGCAGAATTAACCATCATGTATCCTAACTTCAACCAGTCGAATACCTGAAAATCATTCTGAAGGCTGGCCGTTATCCGCTTGTAGTTATTGGTTTTAACAATGCCATCCTGATCCAGGTAACCCAGTGAAAAATTGTAAGTACTTTTTTCACCTCCCCCATTTACAGAAATCTGGTGGCTGGTTACGAAAGCATCCTGTAAAATCTGCCGGTACCAGTCGGTTCCTTTTCCAAATTTATCCGGATCAGAAAATAAAGCATTTCCTCCGCTATAGATACTTTTTTCATTCAACAGGGTAGCATATTCCGAGGCATCGGCCATTTTCACCAGATTGGTTACATGTTGCCACCCGGCATAGCCATTATAATTCACCTTTATCTGCCCTTTGATCCCGCTTTTAGTTGTAACCAATACCACGCCATTAGCTGCACGGATACCATAAATAGACTCCGCAGAGGCATCTTTTAAAATACTGATGTCTTTGATGTCCGAAGGATTTAAAAAACTAATATCATTAAACCATACCCCATCAACTATGTACAAAGGATTGGGGTCTCCATAGATGGTTCCGACCCCTCTAATATGAATTTGAGGAGAAGAACCCGGGGCGCCGGAATTGGTCACCTGAACACCTGCCACTTTTCCCTGTAAAGCACTTGCTGCATTTACAGAAGCCTGTTTCGAGATATCTGCTCCATCCACCTGCGCTACTGAACCGGTAACATCAATCTTCCGCTGGGTGCCATACCCAACCACTACAACCTGGCTAAGTTCTGTAGCGGAACTGCTTAAAACAATATTAAAACTTGCCTGACCGTTCACTGGTACTTCTTTTGTCTGGTAGCCCAAATAAGAAACCACCAATACCGCCGTATCGGGAACATTGAGCGAAAACTGCCCCTGCGCATCCGTAACAGCCCCCATTGAGGTCCCTTTTACTTTTATAGAAACCCCAATTAATGGATTTCCCGAACTGTCGGTTACTTTACCTGAAATTTCCTGGAAAGCTACTGCAGAAGGTTCGGGAGCTATGATAATCAGCCCGTTCTTCAACAAGGTAAAGGAAAGACCTGTTTTGTTTAAAAGATCATGAAGAAGCACGTTCACCGGTTTGTCTTTTACATCTATATCCACTTTTTTATCCAGACCTGCTACCTCATTCACATTGTACAAAAAACGGTAATCGGTTCTCTTTTCAATTTTGGACAATACCCGGCTAAATTTGGCATTTCGCATTTTAAGGGTTACTGCCGCATCCTGTGAGTGTGCTTTACCGTAGCCCTGCACCACAAAGAGGGTTAACAAAATCAGTATAAACTTCATACATAGCAGGGTTTTAAAAACTGCCTTCCGGGGAACTTTGAAAAAGCTTTTTTTAACTGAACTGAAGGAAAATCGTCCTTCAGCTGAGCTTAAAATAAATTTCATATTTTTGCATTTTAAGATGATTGAATGGCCTTATTTTCCGGTTGCATAAGAGAATAAGGCTTTCCTATTGGAATCATTTTTGAACGGACGTGTTGGCGCATGTCCGTTTTTTATTTGCCGAAACTTTAGCAAAGGCAAATGTCAAGTCGTATGTTTTATTGTTTCATGGTTATTGGATTTTAATGGGTGATAGATACTTTTTTTCCCTCAATCCTGTATTTAAAAGGATGAGAGGGCGATGTCAGTTGAAGTGCGTGCAATACTTCCGGAAGGGATTCTTTCATAAAAATGCCTGTAAACCGGTATTCTTGCAGGCCCTTGTTTTCAAAATAAAACTGAACTCCATATTTATGGGTCAATTGGAGAGCCAGTTCTCCAAAACTTTCGTCTTTAAAGGCCAGTTTCCCCGAAAGCCAGGCCGTATCCAGCAATTCATTGTCTAATATCGGATCCTTTTCTACGGCGGATATCTTAAAATCCGGGAGCTTTGGTATCGTGGGCATTGCGCTGCTGTCTGTGCCTAAATCTTCTGATTGCTTGGTTTTCTGATTGGGAACAGTGAATCTTTCTTGGGGACGAAGGCGTATCTTTTTTTCCGGAATTTGCTCCAAATAAATTTGAATAGCGCCGCGAATCAGGGTAGCAGAGGTAGTCTGCCCCTGAGGATAAGCCTTCACATTAAACTCGGTCCCAAGTACTTCTATATTTATGGTATGGGTATGCACCACCAGGGGATGGGCACCGTCTTTTTTTACTTTGAAGAAAGCTTCCCCATTCAGGGTAACTGCCCGGGTATCCGCCTTCATAAAATCCTGATCAACACTGAGTTTACTTTCCGCATTGAGCCATACTTCGGTTTGGTCAGGCAGCGTAATATGCTTTTTCTCACCGACCCCGGTTTGATAGGTCAAAGGCTGAACAATTTTTGCTTTGTGATGAAGCAACAGAAAAGCAGCCCCTGTCCCAAGGAGAAGAACGGCTGCAGCCGCAGCAATCCACAACTTCTTCAGACGATTTTTCCAAGAATTCAGGAGGAGAACCGGTGTTCCCTTTTCATCAGAAGCCAACTGATTTTCTTTTAATGCGGCCCAATTTTCTAACTTCTTATCAGAACCCACCCTGGCGCTCAGGAGATGAAGCAACCGGATGGCTTTCTTCGCATTTTCTTGCTGATCGGGATGATCAGAAAGCCAGTTTTCCCAATAAGATACATCTTCTTCATTATCTTTAAAACAATAATGAATAAAAGAATCATCCGTAGTAAAATCTTCAGGAGTGGTATATTTTTTAGGCATAAAATACTGCTTCTGTATATAAAGTATAATTCGAAGACAGTTTTTACCAAAAAATATAAAACTTTTTTGAGACCCACGGTTTAAAGATAACCTTCCAGTTCTTTCCTTAGAATTTTAAGGGCCGCGTGAAGGGTGTTGTAAACGGTACGCGGAGTAACATCCTGCTTATAGGCAATCTCTTTTATGGAAAGTTCTTCAAAATATTTGAGACGAACAAACTCAAGTTGCCGGGGGGTCAGCACTTTCAGGGCATGAGCTATTTTTGTTTTCAACTCTTCCGTCGTCTGCATCTGAATGAGCAACTTCTCATAAGGGAGCTCAACTTCCATTTCTTTTTCAAGAAAAGCATCGGAGACCGGTTGAAAAATCTTTTTTTGCTTCAAATGATGGAATATCTTGCGCTTAAAGATGATGAAAAGGTAGCCTTCTACATTCTCAACCGAAGGAAGAGAAGGCCCTTTTTCCCACAGTTCTGCAAATATTTCATCAATAAAAGAGGTCACTTTCGTCTGGTCGCCCTTTAATTTTTGGATCCCAAATTTGAACAGAGAGTCGTAACATTGAAAATACAACGTTCGAAAGGCTTCCTCCTCCCGGTTTCTGATTGCCTCCCAAATTTGGGTTTTATGATCCATCCCTTTTTTATCTATACACCCGCAATTTACGGAATTTAAACCGAAGACTATTTCCTCTTAAAACGAACCACCACAGGCAGGTGATCCGAGCCCTTAAATTGGGTAAGCACAGTTTGATCCAGCGGCTTCAAAGCTTGTTTCGGTCTGTAAAAGATAAAGTCGATCTTCCGCATGGGGTGATCATACGGGATGGTAGGAGCACAATTTGAAGTGCAGCTTCTTTCCATTAACGCACTGATTTTATTGATGGTTTCACTGCCGGGCACTGAATTAAAGTCCCCTCCCAGGATAACCGGTTCGTCCAGATTTTGAATAATTTTTGTGATGCTGTCTGCCTGCAACAGCCGGGTAGCCTTGGAAAGGCCAAGATGAGTAGAGGCAAAATAAAGCGGCTGTCCACCGGGCAACAGCACTTTCACCATGCATACTGCACGGGGTTCCTCCCGGGCTCCTTTGGCAATGGGCAACAAATAGCTGATGGAATCTTCTAATGGAAAGCGGGAAAGTACCGCTATGCCATATTGGCCACCATCATAGTCCAGAGTTTTGGTAAAATAAGGATGCATGCCGGTCAACTTTCCCAGGTGGTGGGCTTCATCTATATCTTTTCCGGAGCGCCCGGTATGCACATCTATTTCCTGAAGCGCTACCAGGTCAGGGTTTACGGCATTAATTGCCGCTGCTATTTGTTCGATGTCAATCACGCTGTCTCCGCCCGAAGGAGGAGCGGCATGATGAATGTTATAGGTCATTACCGTCAGGGTATCTTTTCCATTACCTCCGGAAGAAGGATGATTTCCACAACTCATAAAAAATAAAGGCAGGGCAAGAAGGGGCAGTACATTTTTAAAAAATAAACTCATAAACCCAATATTTTAAAGTAAAAGCACAAATATCTGAAATAAAGCGGGTATCTTGCAAAAAATCGTTTAAAAAGTAGTTTCTATGATGAAACCAAACAAGTTTCGCTTTACAGGCATCCTCCTTATGATTTTTCTTTCTACCAGCGCCTTTGCCCAGGATAGCGCTGTCATTCATCTCTGGCCCGGGGCCGTACCGGGGGAACAGAAAGGCAAACATTCTGCCATGGTAACCGACAATCACCATGGAAACGTTACCCGGCTGACGGATGTAACGGATCCCATACTTACCGTTTTCGCTCCTGAGAAAACCCAATCAAACGGCGCTGCGGTACTGGTATGCCCTGGCGGAGGCTACCAGATTTTGGCGATCAATTTAGAAGGTTATGAAATTGCCCATTGGTTGAATAAACAGGGCTTTACCGCTTTTGTACTGCAATACCGGGTACCCGATAAACAAGCAGGCGCCTTGCAAGATGCCCAGCGGGCGATACGGATTATTCGTGCACAGGCTTCCAGATGGAATATCAACCCCGATAAGGTCGGAATCATGGGATTTTCTGCCGGAGGGAGCCTTAGCGCACGCCTGAGTACCGAATATGAGAAACAACTTTATAAACCAGTAGATAAGGCCGATCAACAACCTGCCCGGCCAAATTTTGCACTTCTTATTTATCCGGCTTATCTGGATAAAGGACCGAACCATACACTCACGCCGGAATTGAAAATTGATGAAAAAAAGACGCCGCCGATGTTTATTTTCCAAACGGCAGATGATCCATACGGACACAGCAGCCTTGTCATGGCCGAAGCATTAAGAGAGCATAAGGTTTCTGTAGAACAACATCTTTATCCCAAAGGCGGGCACGGCTATGGTTTAAGAAAAGATAATCCTGCCGGTGCAATATGGCCCATGCTGGTCGGTAAATGGTTGCAAGAGATTATCGGGCAGGAATAATCCCTTTGCGAAACACTGCGCAATAACGCTAAAATTGCCATTCTATTCCAAACTCTCCGCTACCAGTTCTGCTATATCAATGACCTGCATATCCTCCTCCTTGCCTAATTCTTTCACTCCATCAGACAGCATGGTCATGCAAAAGGGGCAATTAGACGCTAAAATAGAAGCACCGGTATCCAGCGCCTGCCGGGTGCGTTTATGATTAACTTTGGTTTTACCTTTTTCTTCCTCCTTCCACATCTGAGCGCCGCCTGCGCCACAGCACAATCCCCGGCTGCGGCAGTTTTTCATTTCAGCCAGTTCTACATCCAGAGCATGCAGCACTTTCCTGGGCGCCTCATAGATGCCATTGGCTCGTCCCAGGTAGCAGGAATCGTGATAGGTGATCCGCTTACCTTTAAAGGTATTTCCGGGTTTCATCCGTATTTTTCCCTCATCAATAAGTTGCTGTAAAAAAACAGTGTGATGCACTATTTCATAATGTCCTCCCAATTCAGGGTATTCATTCTTTATCGTATTAAAGCAATGTGGACAGGCTGTTACCATTTTTTTGATGCCATATCCATTCAGCGTCTGTATATTTTGATATGCCATCATCTGAAACATAAATTCATTCCCTGCCCTTCTAGCCGGATCCCCCGTACAACCCTCTTCATTCCCTAAAATAGCAAAAGAAACTCCGGCCTTTTGCAGAATGAGTGCAAAGGCTCTGGTGATCTTCTGTGCCCGTTGATCAAAACTCCCGGCACAGCCCACCCAGAAAAGAACTTCGGGCATCCGGCCTTCGGCGCTCATCTCGGCCATTGTTTTTATTTTTTGCATTTCTTTCCAGTTTGCAGTTCTCAGTTTGCAGT
>CAYRBD010000003.1:0-8768 GCA_964422465.1 uncultured Chitinophagaceae bacterium | reverse complement strand
CAGTTTGCAGTCCGCAGTTCGCAGTTTTCAGGATTTTTTCACCCCATACTTTTCAGGAAAATTCATCATGTGGTTCAATAATTTCCCTATTTCCTCCGATTCTGAACACAACACATTATAGATTTGCTTTTCAATATACTTACAACTTAAGGCAAAATCCAACCAGGTTTCTGTTTCCGTATTTTCCATATCCGCATCGGATATTTTTGCAACAAAATGTGCAGGATATCTTCTTTTTCTATACGCTTCGGCTAAGTTAGCACATACAGACCTGGAAGAACGTCTCATTTGGTCCGTCAGGCTGTATTTCTCTTCTTTAGGAAACGATTTGGATAGCTCATAAATATCCATTGCCCGAACAAAGGCCTTTTTATAAACAATAAGATCTTTAATTGTTCCCATAATCTCATACTTTGTCAATTAATAAACCGCCAATTGCAAACTGCAAATTGCCAATTGTAAACTGCCAACTGCTACTCCTCCTCTGCCCACTTCCTCCGCTCATCCGCCGGAAACTTCCAGGGCGCCGCATTGGTCTCAATATTGGTAAACATGGCATTCCATTCTGTCGGTGCGCTGGCCTCTTCCATAACCAGATTTCGCCTTAATTGTAAAATAATATCCAACGGATTGATACTTACCGGGCATTCTTCTACGCAGGCATTACAGGTGGTGCAGGCATGTAGCTCTTCCGGCGTTATGTAATCATGCAAAAGAGTTTTACCATCCTCTTTAAACGCGCCTTCTTTATTGATAATTTTCCCAACTTCTTCTGCGCGGTCCCGGGTATCCATCATAATTTTACGCGGGGACAGAAGCTTCCCTGTCTGGTTTGCCGGACAGGCAGCGGTACATCGGCCACATTCCGTACAGGTATAGGCATCCATGATATTTTTCCAGGACAGGTCCTGTACATCCTTTGCTCCGAATTTTTCCGGCGGCTCTTCTTCTGTATCTCCCGAATCCGGCTCCATCATCAGTTTTACTTCTCTCTGAATTTCAGGCATGTTGTGCATCTTTCCTTTGGGCTCCAGCGAATTATAATATGCATTCGGGAAAGCCAGGATGATGTGGAAATGTTTGGAATAAGGCAGATAATTCATGAAAAACAACACACCCGCAATATGTAGCCACCATGCCCCGCGTTCCACTCCAATCAACGTACCGTTAGATAGCGACTCAAACCAGGGCGCCAGCAGAGAACTGATCCAGAAAGGACCGGTCTGCCTGTAATAAGCAACATTATGAGCCTGAAGAGCCTGATCAGAACTGTTCATGGTCAGGAACAGCAGCATCAGAATAATTTCCATAATCAGAATGTAGTTGGCATCCGACTTTGGCCAGGAAGTCATTTCCCGGCTTTCAAAACGACGGATCTTCAGTACATTTCTTCTGATCAGAAAAAGAATACAGCCGATGATCACCAACACGGCCAATATTTCAAAACAGCCGATCAATACATTATACAGCTTGCCCATAAGCGGATAAAACATCCGGTGGCTGCCCGTCAGCCCATCCAGAATAATCTCTAAAATTTCAATATTAATAATAATAAAGCCGGCATAGACAAAGAAATGCAGAATTGCGGGAATCCAGTTGCGAAACATCTTTTTTTGCCCCAGGGCCAACAGGAGTACCTGCCGCCAGCGTGCCTTTTTATGGTCGTTGATCTTTTCATCGCGGCCAAGCAGAATATTTTGCCTGATTTGTTTTACCTTTCGGACGAATAAAGTTATAGCCACGATGAATAAAACAACAAATAAAACCTGTTGAAGAAGATGCATGTTCTTGTTTTGGAAAGGCTAATTAACTAAAATAGTTTAGGATAAAAAAATAAATTATGAGTATGAATACCTCTGAATTAATAAACAATGGGGCTTCCCTCATTCTAGACAAGGCTACCATTGAACGGAAAATCCTCCGGATGGCTTATGAAATTTATGAAAATAATGCTTCTGAAGAAGAACTCATCCTGGCGGGTATCATCAACAGAGGAAGCGCCGTTTCCAGGCTGCTGGTCGAAAAATTGAAACAAATTACCCCTTTGAATATCATCTCCTTAGAAATACAACTCGACAAAGAAAATCCTTTAAATGCAACTTTAAAAGGGAAGGCCGATTGCAGGGGAAAATGCATCGTGATGGTAGATGATGTTGCCAATTCAGGTCGTACTTTATTTTATGGAATGCTTCCCTTCATGAAGGTTCTGCCTAAAAGGTTGCAAACCGCCGTATTAATTGACCGTATGCACAAATCCTTCCCTATTTCCGTGGATTATACGGGTTACCTTTTGTCCACTACCCTACAGGAGAATGTTACAGTGGACATCGCTGAGGGAGAAATAAAAGGCGCCTACCTGGATTAAAATATACCATCAAACACTTGCACTTTTCATAACCGGTTTGTACCTTGCCGCAGTGTTTTTAAACAAACAGTTTTATGAAAAGAAAGGGAATCCTTGTTTTAGCACTATTTTTAACCACTCTGATAGTCAGTTGCTCTCAAAAGCGCCCGGGCGAACCCAGGGTGCTGGTATTTACCAAAACAGCAGGTTTTCACCATGCATCTATACCGGATGGTGTAAAAACCATTCAAAAGATGGGGAATGAACGCCATTTCCGGGTAGATACGACCTCCGACGCCCGTTTTTTTACGGAAGACTCGCTGAAAAAATATGCAGCGGTTATTTTTTTGAATACAACAGGAGATGTTTTAAATAATTATCAACAAGCAGACTTCCAACGGTATATTCAGGCAGGTGGTGGTTATGTAGGAGTCCATGCTGCTTCCGACTGTGAATATCACTGGCCTTGGTATGGAAAATTAGTGGGGGCCTATTTTGAAAACCATCCCCGCCCGCAACAGGCCAAACTTATTATTCATAAAGATGCCAAATTTCCAGTTACGGATTCCTTACCCAATCCGTGGATCAGGAAAGATGAATGGTACAATTTCAGGAAACCTCCGGAAGATGTGCATGTTCTGGTGAGCATCGATGAAACAAGCTATGAAGGAGGGAAAAACGGGGAAAACCATCCGATGGTCTGGTACCATAATTATGATGGGGGACGCGCCTTTTATATGGAACTGGGCCACACCAGCGAATCTTATACAGAACCGGCATTTTTGGATCTTTTATGGGCCGGTATTGATTATGCTATCGACAAAAATGAAGTATTAAATTACAAAAAAGCAACTGCTTTACGCGTACCGGACGAAAACCGGTTTTCAAAAACTTTTCTGGCAGGCGGCTTGGACGAGCCAACGGAATTAACCATCCTGCCCAACCTGAACATCCTGATAGCAGAAAGAAAAGGCGGTTTAAAGTATTACAACCGAAAAGACCATTCTATTAAAAAAGTGGCTCAACTAGAGGTTTACCATCACACGCTCCATACCAAGGGGGTCAACGTAGAAATGGGATTACTGGGGCTGCAGGCAGATCCACATTATGCCAAGAATCATTGGATTTATGTATATTATTCGCCCGTTGATACCTCTGTTGACCGCCTGTCGCGTTTCAAATTCCAGGATGGAAAATTTGACCTGAAATCAGAACAAACTATATTGGAAGTGCATACCCGGCGGGAAATCTGTTGCCACACCGGAGGTTCTATTGCCTTTGATGCGGATGACAACCTGTATCTTTCTGTTGGCGACAACACCACTCCTTTTGATGAAAAAGACCCCAAAACGGGAAAGGCTTATCCAATTAACCTTCACGGCTTTTCTCCATTAGATGACCGGCCTGGCTTTGAACATTATGATGATCGCCGCGCGGCAGGAAATTCCAATGACCTGAGAGGGAAGATCCTACGTATTCACGTAAACGAAGATGGTAGTTACAGCATTCCAAAAGGGAACCTTTTCCCTGAAGGCACACCAAAAACCCGTCCTGAAATATATGTAATGGGTGATCGCAATCCTTACCGGATTTCAGTAGATAAACATACCGGCTATCTGTATTGGGGAGAAGTAGGCCCTGATGCCGCAAACGACAGCTTAGAAACAAGAGGCCCCAGAGGATATGACGAATTTAATCAGGCCCGAAAAGCAGGGAATTTTGGCTGGCCTTACTTCGTGGGAGACAATTATGCCTATCATGAATACAATTATGCTACAGGAGAATCCGGGCCGGCTTTTGATCCGGAGCATGTAGTAAACAATTCCCGGAACAACACCGGAATTAAGAATCTACCTCCCGCCCAACCGGCATTCATCTGGTATCCTTATGCAGAATCTCCGGACTTCCCCATTCTTGGCAAAGGGGGTCGCTGCGCCATGGGGGGACCTGTTTACTATGTCAGCGACTATCCTGACAGCAGCCGTTTTCCACAATATTACAATGGTAAACTCTTTATCTATGACTGGATTCGCAATTGGATTATGGTGGTCACGATGAATAAAGCGGGTGATTTACAAACGATTGAACCGTTCATGCCTCACACTACTTTTCATAACATCAGCGACATGGAACTGGGCCCTGATGGGAAGATGTACATTGTAGAATACGGAGAAGGTTGGTTTTCAAAAAATCCGGATGCTGCCTTATCCGTGATCAGTTTTAACAGTGGCAACCGGCCGCCGATAGCCAAAATAAAAGTAAATCAAACCTCCGGAGCGCTGCCTTTACAGGTTAAGGTTTCTGCCGCCGGCTCAACAGACCCTGACGGTGATAAGTTAAAATATACACTCAATTTCGGAGATGGTACCCGGCAAAATTCTGACAGTTCTAACCTTGAACATACTTATCAAAAAGCAGGAGTTTATCCGGTTTCTGTTACGGTTTCCGATGGAAATGGCGCGGAGACAACGAGTGAAAATATTCGTATTTATGCAGGAAACAGCGTTCCTAAGGTGAATATCCAAACAACCGGTAATTCCTCTTTTTATTTTCCTGATCATCCCCTTCATTATAAGGTCAAGGTAACAGATAAAGAAGACGGCTCCATTGATCCTGATGCTGTATTTGTTCAGGTAAATTATCTGGAAAGCCCGGATAAAGCAGCCCTGGCTTCCGGCATCGCGGCCCCCTTATCCGGGAAAAGTATTATGGAATCTTTAGACTGTCAATCCTGTCATAAAGTGGATGCAAAATCCATTGGCCCCTCTTTCAGGCAGGTTGCACTTCGCTATGGAGAAAACAAACCCAAAGCCTTAGCTCTTTTATCTAAAAAGATCATCAAAGGCGGAAGCGGCAACTGGGGAGAAACTGCCATGTCTGCACATCCCGGCTTGTCTGTTTCTGATGCTAAAACCATTGTAACGTGGATACTGTCCCTATCGGATGAACATCATGAAAAGGCTTCGTTGCCGTTGGAAGGGAGCTTTACTCCCGGAAAGAAATTTAAATTAAATGATCAGGGCGTATTGCTGATCTCTGCCACTTATACAGACAGGGGAGAAGGGGCAGTGCCTGCCCTGACCGGATCTGGTGTTCTCAAGCTCCGCTCTCCTCTCCTGGAAGTTGCCGATGCAAAAACATCTTCCGGAGTTACAGCAATGAATTATAACAATCAGGAGCTAAAAATAATCAACAGCAATACCGGATGGCTTTCGTTCCCAGAGTTGAGTTTAAAAGACATTTCCGCATTCAACCTGTATTTTGGGATTCAGCATCCTTTAAAGGCAGGATGGAAAGTAGAAATTCACCAGGATCAACCGGATGGCGCCTTATTAGGGTCTGCAACTATCGGTAAAAATGCAGTTCCAATGAAAATGGCTCATGCAACTATTCCGGTTGTTGCGGTTCAAGATAATCAATTGCACAACCTCTATTTTGTATTTCAAAAGAAGGATACCAATGAAGAAGGGGTATTAGGAATCAGCAGAATCCTGGTAGAGGGCAAATAAAGCCTTTGTTTCTGCAATTATTATCACAAGTTTTAAACTTTTAAAACAGGCTATCGAACTCAGAATCTATTTGAAAATGAGTAACTCCTTCCTTTTTCATTTGATTAATATCTTCTTCAGCCTTTTTAAATGGTTTTTTTGAATGAGCATACCGAAACTTATTAACAGCAGCCACAATTTCTATCTTATTTCTTTCCGCCCATTTGAGTATATACCATTTTGGGTATCAAAAAGAAACAAACAAGGCACAAGAAGATTTCTATTTTATACCCTTTTCTGACAAGCATATTTCAAAATAATAGAATGTACAATTTTAGCTGTTTCCGGACTATCACCAACCGGGGCTTTGCTTCACCACCCCTCCACTGTTATCAATTTCACTTTGCGGTACCGGCCAGACATTCATGTATGATGGATCAAAACGTCTTTCGGGCCAGACTTCGTGTCCATCAGCACCATGCAATGGCTTTGAACATTCTACTTTTGCATCTCCCCACCTTACAAGATCAAAATACGTATTAGCAAATTCTCCGGCAAGTTCACACCTTCGCTCCCGCTTTAAATCTTGCATCGTCGCTCCCGTTATGGAGGGTAAACCTGCTCTATTCCTTATCAGATTAATTTCTTTATCCCCGTTTTTGCCTTGCATCAATTCATCTTCTGCTTTTATCAGGAGTAAATCGGCATACCTGAACAAAGGAACATTCAGATCCGTAGTAGGGAAATTACCATTGGGGCTAACATGCTCCAGGTTAGGATAACTAAAAGGTTCCATGTACTTATTAAACTGGTAGCCGGTAAGGCTATTAACAGATTCATAAACCATATCCTCACCAAAATAAGTAAAATGATCTCCTTTCTTCAGGATGGTAGCCGCTCTCCTTTCATCCCCGGGCTGATATAAATCATACAATTCTTTTGTAGGTTGAAAATAGCCCCAACCGTTATATTCCCCCCATCCTTTATTCTCCAGCATAACCCCAGGAAGCTCACTGCCTCCTCCTTCAGCACCTGCCGTACTAACCACCGACCAAATATACTCAGGTCCCCAATTATGATCAACGGAAAACGCATCCCTGAAATTGGCTTCCAAATGCCGGTTCCCGAATTGAATCACACTATCGGCATACTTTTCGGATTCTGCATATTCCTTTTCATACAAAAACATTTTTGCCATATAAGCCCACACCGCTACTTTATGCGGACTACCATAGTCCGAAGGATCTAGTTCCTGGAAAAAAGGCAACAATTCAGCCGCTCTTTTCCATAGCCCTTCTATGTAATCATAATTTATTTTTGCATTTTCAGTACGTGGTATGTAATAATCTGTTGTAGCAGTCGCACTCGTATCTACTATCGGAACCCCTCCATTGCTGTCACCATAAGTATAAGTTAATTCAAAATACATCAGACCGCTCAAAAAGTAAGCTGAGCCCAGGATTCTATTTTTCAGGTTTTCTTCAATATCCATCTCCGGCAGGTGCTTAATAATATCATTTGCCCGTTTGATCACCAAATAACGCATTTTCCACTGATCCTGCACATAGCTTGCAGTGGCTGCAGCAGGGTTAAAATTCTTAATATTTTCAGCCGCTGAATTGGACCTGCCCGGCACCATATCCGGTCCGGCATCTATATACCACATATAGCCCCTTCCATAAAACTCTTCATAATTATTAAAAGGAGAAAATAAAGAATTATAAGCCGAGACGGCATCATCTGAGGATTTCCAGAAGGTAGCAGATACAGGGGCGCCCTGAGGGATTAAATCCAACGCCTTATCAGAACAACTGCTTATCATTGCAACTATTACAACGAACATTGCAATCTTATAAAGAGATCGTTTCATAATCTTTTATTGTTTTGGGATATTATAAGTTTAAATTAATTCCAAACAGGAAAGCCCTGGCTACAGGATACCTTCCTAAATCCACCCCATAAGTATCCATTCCCACTTCTGGATCAAACCCACTATAGTTGGTAAGCGTAAACACATTTTGCCCGGTAAGGTAAATTCTAAGAGAATGTATATGTAACTTTTCACTTATCTTATCAGGCAAGGTATATCCAAGCGTAATGTTTTTCAACCTGGCATAGGAGCCGTTTTCAATATAAAAGGTAGAAGCCCTTCCAAAATTATTATTGGGATCCGAAGCTGATATTCTGGGAATATTGGAATTGGGGTTATCCGGGCTCCAGGCATGCAATATCTCCTTTAGCATGTTGTACCCCTGCTGACTGGCATTTAGCCCCGTGAATTTTATGGCGTTGAATAATCTATTTCCAGATACGCCCTGAATAAATAAATTTAAATCAAAATTGTGGTAACTGAAATTAGCATTTAAACCATAACTAAAGTCAGGGAAGGCGCTGCCCCTATAGACTCGGTCTTCCGGGCTTATTTTCCCATCGCCGTTGGCATCAAAAAATTTTAAATCTCCGGGCTTTGCAAAAGGTTGTATTTTTTCTCCCTCTTTATTTACATAGCTATCCACCTCCTGCTGACTCTTAAACGTACCTTCGGACTGCAATACGTAATAAGAAAACAGGGGCTGGCCGGCTATGGTTCGTATGGGATCGAGCGTGGCCCGAACTTCATAGTATCCGCCGATGCCATTAGGGAAAAGCTTGTTATCTAATGAAATAACTTTGTTCTTCACGCTGGATAAATTCATACTTACATTATAGGTAAGTTTGCGGCCGGGGTTACTATGGTAGCCCAATGCCAACTCCCATCCTATGTCCCGGGCGGTTCCCGGCAGGTTAATGTAAGGGCCGTATTGAATTCCGGCAGTAGAAGGTACCGGGATTTGTTCTATCATACGCTCGGTAACTCTCCTGAAATAATCGGCGGTCAGACTAAGCCTGTTATTCAAAAAGAAAGCATCAAGGCCAATATCAGTTTGCCTGGAAAT
>CAYRBD010000002.1:87762-91370 GCA_964422465.1 uncultured Chitinophagaceae bacterium | reverse complement strand
TTAGTATTTAAAGCTCGTTATCATGGTATTTACATAGTGTCAGGCAGTTAATATTAAGTACCTAAAGGCACTCTAACAATGATTCATCATCTTTTTTACCCATATTTCATGCCTACCGGCACTTAAACAGTCGCGTAGCGACTAAATCTTACACGGGTAAACAAGCCTACGAGAAGTAAATACTTAATTTCATTATTTAAAATCGATGAATTGAAGATTTGCACATCATCTAAAATCGTTAATCTGGAATCTATAATCAATAAATTGGAGATTGAAGATTGGAGATTTTAAAATTAACCACACATCCATGCACATAAATATATTCAAAGATCTATCAGCCCTCAGCCACTCCCTGGCAACATGGATTGCAACAGATATTCAACAAACACTGGAGCATAAAGACCACTACGATTTTGTTGTATCCGGGGGAAGTACTCCAAGGCCCTTATATAAACTCCTTTCGGAGTCTCCTTTAAAGAATCGGATACCGTGGGAAAAAATCCATTTTTTCATGGGGGATGAGCGCTATGTTCCCTTTGAGGATGATCGTAACAATGGGAAAATGGTATATGAGACCCTGCTGAATCATGTTCCGGTTCCCGATTCCAATGTTCATTTCATGGACACCACTCTTGCCCCGGAGGCATCAGCTCAGGCGTATGAAAAGATGCTGCACGATTATTACACTGATTCTTCCGCAACTTTTGACCTGGTACTTCTGGGAATGGGAGACGATGGTCATACGCTTTCTCTGTTTCCGGGAACAGAAGTGGTGCAGGAGAAAAAAAGCTGGGTAGCCGCTCCATTTGTGAAGGCACAGGACATGTATAGAATTACCTTAACGAGGTCAGTCGTAAACCGTTCAAACTGTATTGTGTTCCTTGCTGCCGGAGCCAAAAAAGCACCTGTGCTTCAAAAGGTACTCGAAGGAGCCTACGATCCCGATCATTATCCCTCTCAGGTAATTAAGCCTGAAAATGGGAAATTATATTGGTATGTAGATGAAGCAGCAACAAGCAGTCTGAATAAGAAATAAAGGAACCTAACTTTCACAAAGCGCTTTGAGCCTTTTTAACCCGGTATCTAAAACGGGGCTGGTCAGTTTATTCATCATAGAAGCAAAGAACCGCCACCAGGGTTTCCAACCGGCGTTCATTTCAACTTCCCATACCAGAATGGTACTGGAATCTTTCTTATGCAAGGTATAGGAGCCATATATCCGCGGCATATCTTTAAAATCGAAGTAATAAGTAACCAGGCTGTCATTCACCTTTTTGCGCAGCTCAAAATGTCCGGAACCGGCTTTTTTGCCCGGGTTTTCAAAAGCGAAACCCTTCATTTCATTTTTAACTACTCCATAATAAATGATACTCATATCCGTATCCCGGCCCGGCTGTATCCAGGGATACCATTTCGGATAAGTTTTAAGATGCGTCAGCTTTGAATAGACTTCAGCCGGTGGTGCATAAATCGTAATGGAGCGAACCACGCGTCCTTCAGGAGGGAGCAGCCAGGCTACAAACAGGAAGACCAACGCCAGGCTACTTAGCATAAACAACATAAGGCTGTATCTTTTTTTCATTTTCATGTATTACCTTTTAAAACTACTCCCACCGAAAGACCCGTGTAGCAAAAGCATAAATAACAACCCCCCAAACCGTGATGACCAAGATTTCTTTGGGAAGCTGCCACAAACGGACTCCTTCAAAAGATATTTTACGCAGCGCATCATTTAAATAAGTCAGAGGAAGAATTTTACAAATAACCTGTAGCCAGTGAGGAAAAACACTGATGGGAAAAAAGGTGCCCGCCAGCAGAAATTGGGGAAGCACGATAATATTGGCCACAGCGGGAATCGTACTCTCATTTTTTGCTATACTACTGATGATAAATCCAAACCCCATAAAAACAATCAGACCAAAAGCCGACAACAGCAACAATTCAAAGAGGGTTTCAAATCCATGAATGATCGTAAATTTAAAGAAAAAATAACCTATCACGATTAAAAAGAGCGCTCCCAGTAGTTGGAAAATTAACCGGGCCAGGGCCTCTCCTAAAAGAATATTGAATTTTTTTACGGGGGTAGCAAAAAAACGTTTGAGTACCAACGTCTGTCTCAATCCAAAAAATAAAAATGCAGTCCCAAAAACCCCGGTACTCAGCAGAGAAAAGCCCAGCATGCCGGGAAGAATAAAATCAATCTCTCTATATATCCTCCCAGGCATTCTGGTGGCAGAGATCGAAGCCACAGACGGCCTATGAGGCAGTATTTCATCATTTACCCGACTGATAATATTGCTTAGCACCGATTTAAGCAGATCCAGTTTATCGGCGCTTGCTCCCGAGGTAAGAAGTTGAATCTCATAGTGAGGAAGACTTCCTTCCCCTTTTTTCGGATCGACTCGTATTTTTAATATGGCTGCTATCCGTCCCTTTTTCAGGTTTTCCTCCATGTCGGCTTCAGATTGGTCGGTAATCAACTTTACCGAACTTGTTTTTTTCAAGGCAGTAAAAATCGGGTTCTGCGTATCTGAAGTGGCAGCAATACCAATTTTCAAAGTCTGCTGACTGTTGCCAATGAAGCCAAAAAAGAGAACAAAAACCAAAGGAAAGCCTATTGTAAAAGCTACCGCCGAAGGGCTCCTCAACATGGCGATGAAGCTGGCCTTTGTGAGCGCAAACAGGGCTTTTACCTGGCTGTATTGCTGGGACATATCCGCAAATTTATCAGAATCCTGCAAACCTACGCCAAACTGGTTTATTTCCAAAGGAACGATTAGCCAAAAATCAATTGGTGTAAAACACAAATGGCAGACGTGCCATCACTTTTCCTTTGTTTTCTGAAAGTTGTTTTAATTGGCTGAAAGCGGCATATTGGCTGCCCAATTGGGTTTTTAACAGGTGAGTCTCCATTCTTCCTGACAAACTGCTTAGCACTTCCTCATAAGGCGTTTCCGGTTTGGGATATTCTGTAATGGAATAATCTTTCAGGTGAGCCATCCGTTTTGCACAAGCCACAGCTGCCGGCATCCCCCCTATTTTGTCTGCCAGGCCAAGGGCCACTGCATCCGTTCCGCTCCATACCCGCCCCTGGGCAATACTATCCACTCTGGACTCAGGAAGGTTCCGGCCATCACTCACCCGTTGAATAAAAGTATGATATATACGATCCACCCCCGACTGGATGATGCTTTTTTCACCCTCGGTAAGCGGTCGGTCGATGCTTCCCATATCTGCATATTGAGCAGTTTTAACGCCGTCAAAAGTAATACCAAGCTTGTTTTTAAAGAAGCTTTTCAGATTTGGGATAATGCCAAAGACACCTATGGAGCCGGTTAAGGTATTAGCTTCTGTAAAAATACTGTCCGCCGCGCAGGAGATGTAATATCCTCCCGAAGCTGCATAATCTCCCATAGACACAACAACCGGTTTTATCTGCTTGGTCAGCATTACCTCCCGCCATATTTTATCTGAGGCCAGAGCGCTTCCACCCGGGGAATTCACCCTGAACACCACCGCTTTTATGCTGCTGTCTCTGCGAATCTGTTTAAACAGCCGTATGTACTTTTCCGCTGCAATCCGGGGGGAAGAGCCTTCGCTTCCTTCCT
>CAYRBD010000002.1:45981-87662 GCA_964422465.1 uncultured Chitinophagaceae bacterium | reverse complement strand
GCTGATCCCCTCAAGAAAATGGCCATAAAGGCTGCCAAGATAAGCACGGGTTTGTACTTTGTTGGCAGGCGTCATCTCGGTTACGCGGAAAGGCTCCGTAGCACTCTTAAATTTACCATCATAAAATATCTGCGCCTGAATATCCAACTTGTCCATTGCCCCTTTAAAGAACATGACCTTCATGGCAAAGCCACTGAAATCAAGTGCCCCTTCAGGGTTTAAGAATACTTTATCAGCCACACTGCCGAGGTAATAATCTTTTTGAGCGATAACATCCCCGTAAGCAAAAATAAATTTGCCCCCCTTTTTAAAGTCTAAAAGCGCCCGGTGAAGGGCTTCGTTGGTAGCATAGCCGTTTGGGTCTCCGTTCATTTTAATGTATATTCCCCTAACGGCAGGGTCCGTCTTTGCAGCATCAATGGCCCGGACCATCTCATGCAATCCCTGTATTCTGAAATCTCCTTTTTTCAGGATAGCATTCAACGGGTTCAGATAAGGCTGCTCCCGCAGCGGCCGGTCAAGGTTAAGAACTAAAACGGAATTATCATGTACCGGAAGAGGCTCCCTGGTTTTTACCAGGCTGCTTACCATCCCCGCCAGGAAGAAAAATATTAACAAACAAAACACAATCAGCGCCAGCAATGAGGCAAAAAATGCCTTTAAGAATCCTTTCATAGGCCTCAGAATTTTTAATCTTTTTTCAAAAATACACATTATTCCTACTTTTGCAGGAATATTTTATGGTTACAGCTTATTTACTTCTGGGCACAAATATAGGGTGCAGAATAGATCATTTAAAAGAAGCTATTCAAAATATCGAACAAAAAGCAGGTTCGATCACTGCTCATTCATCCATTTATGAGACCGCCGCCTGGGGGAAAGTAGAACAGGAGGATTACCTGAATCAGGCTTTAAAATTACAGACCGATCTCCCGGCGAATCAACTTCTGGAAGTAGTCTCCGGGATAGAAAATAAGATGGGGCGCATCCGTAAAAAGGTCTGGGGGCCCCGGATTATTGACATTGATATTCTTTTTTATGGGGAGGTTATTTCTTCTGAGAAAAGATTAATCCTGCCACATCCGCACATTCAGGAACGGCGCTTCGTACTAACCCCGCTTGCAGAAATTGCTGCAGACCTGATTCATCCCGTATATCAATTACCCATAAAAGAATTACTCCGGCACTGTACCGACCCTCTTAGGGTAGCAAAATATGAAACCGAGATGATTAACGGTTGAATGGTTATATGGTAAAATGGTTATATTGTTAAATGGTAAAACCATCGGGCAGAATAACATCTTTCTTAACCACTACAATTCCATCTCTTACCACATACAACTCCTTTTCAGTATTTTCCAGATGTTTCCCTCCGTTAATCCTCACATCATTCCCTACCCGGCAATTCCGATCTATAATCGCATTGTTAATGTAACAACGCTCTCCGATCCCAAGGGCAGGCAGACCATGCTGTTCTGATTCTTTCAGTTCCTCTAAAGTTTGATAGGTATCACTTCCCATAATATAACTGTTGGTCACCGTAGTTCCTCTTCCTATCCGGGTTCGGATTCCCACAACGGCATGTTCAATTCTGCTGGCCATGATGATACAACCATCGGCTACGCTTGCATTTTCCAAGGTGGTGCCAATGATTTTTGAGGGGGGCAACATCCGGGGCCTGGTGAAGATAACAGAATGAGGATCAAACAAATTGAAATCAGGAATTGCTTCTGTTAAATTCAGATTGGCTTCAAAAAAGGAACTTACGGTACCGATATCGGTCCAATAACCATTATATTGATAACTGGCTACTTTGTTATATTCTCCTATAGATTCTGGGATAATTTCCTTCCCAAAATCGATAGCCTCCTTGTCTTTATTCAGGATATCATAAAGAAACTTCCGGTTAAAAATATAAATACCCATGGAAGCCAGGTAGTGCTTTCCCTCCCGCTCCATTTCTTCACTTACCGGAGAGCGCCATTCTTCCAGAACCGATGCATCGGGTTTTTCTATGAAAGACTTAATATAGCTGTCGCCGTCTGTTTTTAATATGCCAAAACCCGTAGCATCCTGGGCATTTACCGGAATGGTTGCTATTGAAACCTCAGCCTCCTTCTCAATATGGTTTTTCAGCATCAGGTTAAAGTCCATCCGGTACAACTGATCCCCGGAAAGGATTAAAACATATTCAAACCTGTGGGTAGCAAGGTGATGGAGGGATTTACGAACGGCATCGGCAGTACCCTGAAACCAGGCTACATTACTCGGAGTAAGCTCTGCCGCCAGAATATCTACAAACCCTTTACTAAAATAATCAAAATGATAAGTGTTTTTAATATGCCGGTTCAGGGAGGCGGAATTAAACTGTGTAAGCACAAATATCCGATGAATATCGGAGTTCAAACAATTAGAAATAGGGATATCAACCAATCTGTACTTCCCGGCCACAGGCACGGCCGGTTTTGAACGGTGGTGTGTTAAGGGGAAGAGGCGAGAGCCTTGTCCTCCACCTAATATAACAGCAAGAACATTTGATGGCATAATATTAGATTTAAATTTAATGGTTCATAAAGATTCATAGAGTTTTAAATATTTTTCAGCAGCATGCCGCCAGGAAAAATCTTTTTTCATCATAGTCTGTCGTACGGAAAGGAATTTTTTAGACTCATCATAAAGTTGAATCCCCCTTTTGATCGCCCGGTCTATATCCCAGGGTTGTGTCCAGAGGAAACATATACCGTAACCACCCTCTGCTTCAAAGTCAATTACCGTATCCTTAAGTCCGCCAACCGAGGTAACGATTGGCACTGTGCCATAGCGAAGGGAATACAGTTGATTAAGCCCGCAGGGCTCGACCCTTGAGGGCATGAGCAAAAAATCACTACCCGCATATATAAGATGAGAAAGCGATTCGTTATAACCCAGGTAATAGTTGTAAGAACGGCCGTAAGATATTTTTAGTTGCTTAAGCCGCCACTCAATGTGTGGATCTCCGCTCCCCAGTACGAGAAAATTACACCCATCATCTGTTTCGGCCAATGTTTGCGCGATAACATCCGGAAGCAGGTCCGCCCCCTTATCGTTCACCAGTCTTCCTATAAAAGATACCAGCGGTTTTTTAGCATCCAGTTGAAACTGTTCACAAAGTACCTTTTTATTGGCCTTCTTACCCGAAGTTACATTTCTCCGGTTGTAGTTAGGATCAATCATCTCATCCGTCTGGGGATCCCATACTTTATAATCTACCCCGTTTAAGATTCCTACACATTTGCCTTTTTCATACTCAAACAAAGCTTCCAACCCTCTTGCCTGATGTCTTAACTCTTCCATATAGCCGGGAGACACAGTGGTTACTTTCCAGGAACACCTTATAGCTGCGGCCATCGAATTAATAGAACCGTTCCAGTCCAGCAGTCCCGATTTCCAAGTATCAAAAGCCGGTATCCAGGAAAAGCGATCCCATCCCATCCAGCCCTGGTACTGTCCGTTGTGAATGGTAAAAACAGTGGGAATACTACTCAGGCGGCTGTATTGAAAGCATTGTGTCATCATAAAGGGAATTAAGCCGCTATGGTGATCATGACAATGAACAATATCCGGACGATGTTCCCAACTGTTGATCCAGTTTAAAACCGCGATTTGAAATCCGGTAAAACGTTCCTCATCATTATAATATCCGTACACTCCTTCCTGATCCAGCAGGCCGGGGATATCTACCAGATACAGATCAAACCCCAGTACATTGGTTTTTTCCCGAATTACGCTAAAATGCCGCCACGTATTTCCCATCCACACCCCGCCTTCATGCACCAGTTCAAAGGTGTGGGATTCCAAAAAATGATTTTTATAACACGGCATCACTACCTTCGCGTAGTGACCGAGTTCCGTTTGATATTTTGGTAATGCACCCACCACATCAGCCAGCCCCCCTACCTTAGCCACCGGGTAACATTCTGCACTTATATGTATAATTTCCATTCTATCTCATTCAGTTTAAATTAACTTTCTAATTTCAGAACAAGTTAGTCATTTATTTTCATTCTAAACAAAAAACTGAAAAAAGATTTGTATCACAACAGACTATTCAAAAATTACGACCTTTGTATCTATACTGAAAAGGCAGGCGCTAACAAAATTCAGCCCTATTCTTATTACAATAAATATCAACCGGCAATCTTCATGACTATTCAATGTTTAAAAACGATTCTGCTGTTCACAATAATCCCCCTGGTATCCCTAAATGCAGAGGGCCAATCTAAAGACTCAATCCCCATCCGGCGCCAATTGAAAAAGGTAGTAGTTACAGCGCAAAAACAACCACAAAATGTACAGGATGTACCTATTTCCATCTCTTTTATCAATGCGCAGGGAATAAATAACCGGCATATCCAAACAATCGGAAACCTATCCGCTCATTTCCCGAATTTATACCTGTCCAACCCCGGTGATGGCAGAAATGTAGTGGGAATCAGAGGCATCGCCACTACCTCTTACGATCCTGCTGTCGTCATATACATAGATGGTGTCATTCAGTACAACCTGGATACTTATTTTGACCGCCTTCTGGATATTAAACGGATAGAAGTACTTCGTGGCCCACAGGGGACTCTCTATGGCCGAAATGCAATGGGTGGCGTTATCAACATTATTACCCAACAACCCTCAAACCGAATATCCGGTTTTGCGCAAGCAGAGGTGGGAAATTACGGGCTGAACAGATATAGTTTAAGGTTCAGTGCTCCTCTTGTACCCGGGAAATTATTTTTAGGCATCTCCGAACTTTATGAAAAAGACAACGGTTATTTTAAGAATGAATTTAACCATTCTCATTTTGACAAAAAACATGCAATTCTGGGAAATTACTACCTCAAATTTTTACCGGGCTCTAACTGGGATTTTACATTAAATTATAAATATAGCATAGGCCGTAACCACGGACCCTTTGCCCTGGCAGGCAGCATAAAAGAAGCTAAAGAAAATCCTTTCAGGCTCAATCAAAATTCTATTTCCAAAATGGTGGACAATGTTTCCAATGCTTCTTTAAGTATTTTACACAAAGGAAACCGAATCCATTTATCTTCACAAACCTCTTTCCAGTCAAACTACCGCATTTATAAAAATCCGATTGACGGAGATTTCTCTCCCTTGGATATCGTATCCATTGTAAACAATTACGGAAGAGACTGGAATAAAGTAAAAGTATGGACAGAGGAACTCCGGTTATCCCCCTCCAAAATAAAAAATCAAAAAATATCGTGGATGGCAGGTCTTTTCGGTTTCATAACAGACAATCCGGTAAAACAGGGCACCTATTTTGGAAAAGATGCAGGGGTTTATGGCGCCAATCCCTACACCACCTTATTAACCATCAACACCGGAACGGATAAAGGATTCTCCGTTTTTAGCCAGGCCAAACTGGCGCTTGCACCAAAACTGGATTTTACTTTCGGACTGCGATATGACCGGGAATACAGAGGAATCACAGGTACCAGTAAATTATTAATGAAAGAGCAACAGCCCATTATCATCAATCCGGATACAACGGGCAAAGGAAACTATGATGCGCTTTCCCCCGAAGCCATTCTTTCATACCAAGCCAACTCCAACCACCTTTTTTATCTATCCTATAAAAGAGGATTCCGGGCAGGTGGAATTTCTGAAGTAAGTGAAGACCCGTCCGATCCTCCCTTGAAAACTTTTGGTCCGGAATATAGCAACAACCTTGAACTGGGCGTTAAAAATGAATTTATGGAAAAGAAACTAAGATGGAACCTGAGCATTTTTTATACCCGGGTAAACGATATCCAGGTTCCCCGTTTGATTATGCCGGAGGCCCTGACCATTACAGAAAACCAGGGAAAATTAAGAAGCTTCGGGATAGAGTCTGAATTTTCGGCTCTTTTAGGAAAAGATTTTTCGCTGTATTGGAATGGAGGCCTGACCAATGCTAAGTTTACCCGGTTATCCAAAGCAGGAGACCAGGGAAATGAAGATTTGTCGGGAAACAGGCAGTTGTTTACACCCGATTTTACCTCAAATCTCGGGATTCAATATGAAAGAGAGCTGGGTCGGTCCAAATCCTTCAGCCTGCTGGCCGGAGCGGAGTGGTTGTGGACGGGCACCACTTATTTTGATCTTTCCAATACTTTAAAGCAGAATCCCTATCAATTATTCAATATACATGCCGGAATTAAAAAGGGGATTGTCGGATTAAGTCTGTGGACCAAAAATATATTTAACACACATTATGTGGATTATGCTTATGATTTTGGAGCAGCCCACCTGGGAGCTCCTGCAACTTTTGGGGCCACTCTAAAAGTAGATTTTTAAACTAATTTTATATAAAGATGAAAGAACTGAATCTTAAAGCTATTTTTTTCGATATTGGCGGCGTATTGCTAACCAATGGTTGGGGGCATCTCTCCCGCAAAAAGGCAGCTGAAAAATTTGAGATTAACTACGATGAAATGGAAGTGCTGCATCATTTTATTTTTAATGTGTATGAAATGGGGCACATTTCGCTGGACGACTACCTGCAAACAGTGGTATTCAACCACAAAAGAACCTTTTCAAGCGCTGCATTCAAAGAATTTATGTTTTCAGAATCCACAGAATTACCCGGTCTGTTGTCCTGGCTAAAAGATTGGAAAAAGAAGAACAGGGTTAAACTGTTTTCTCTGAACAATGAAGGAAAGGAGTTGAACGACTACCGGATTGAGAAATTTAAACTTCATGAATGCTTTGACGCCTTTATTTCCTCCTGCAAGGTGGGATTGCGAAAGCCTGACCCGGGCATTTATCAACTTGCTATGAATATTGCTCATGCCGCCCCCGGTGAATGTCTGTATTTTGATGACCGGATCATGCTGGTAGAGGCTGCAAAAAAGCAGGGCATGAAAGCCTTTCATCATGAAAGTTTTGAAGCTACCCGGAGAACCCTCGAACGTTTATTCCCGGATGGGGATAATTAAAACAGGCACTTCCGAATGGTGTAATACCTTTTCGGCGACACTTCCCATTAAAACTTTATCAATTCCACGGCGACCATGTGTTCCCATAATGATAAGATCGGCAGGCAGGGCTTTGGCTGTTTCCAGTATAGCCCGGGAAACTTCCCCTTCTTTCAATATCGTTTGAATCGTATCGTCTTTCAGGTGTTTTTTAGACTGATCCAAAAATTGTTGTGCTGCACTTTTTAGCTCCTCAATGGTAATGGACTGCTGTACGGTGGTATCCAGAAAACTGTCAAATCCCAAAATAGGAGTGTATTGTACAGAGGAATAGTAATTAATATCTCCGACCACGTGCAATAAGGAAACCTCTCCTTCCATTGATTTTGCAAACCTATAGCCGGTATCTGCCACCTTCTCCGCGGGCGGGCTGTAATCCAGCGCTATTAATATCTTCTTTGGCATGATAAAATCTATTTTTAAACGAAGATCAAAAAAAATACCGAAAATTCAGTTTTCTTTTTTTATTCCATAATTTAGGCCAAAATCACAATTATCTATTTATTATATGGAGGTACAAATAGAAAGGAGCTGGAAAGAGGCGCTTCATGATGAATTTGAAAAACCTTATTTTGAAAAAATAACCCAGGCGATAAAACACGATATCCGGGAAGGAAAGACCCTTTATCCCCCGGGGAAATTGATCTTTAATGCCTTTAACCAAACTCCTTTTGATCAGGTCAAATGCGTAATTCTCGGGCAGGATCCCTATCACGGCCCGGGACAGGCAAACGGATTGTGCTTCTCCGTAAATGACGGAGTCACACCACCACCTTCCTTAAAAAATATTTTTAAAGAATTGCATTCCGATGTAGGTATGCACATACCTGCCTCGGGAAATCTCACCCATTGGGCAACGCAAGGGGTACTGATGCTCAACGCCATTCTCACGGTGGTTGCCAGGAAACCGGCTTCTCACAGCCAAATTGGATGGGGTACTTTTACAGATGCTGTTATCAGCAGGATATCTGAAAGAAAAAAAGGGGTTGTATTTTTACTTTGGGGGCGTTTTGCCAGAAATAAAAAAGTGCTGATCAATACCCGACGACATCACGTACTGGAAGCGGCGCACCCCTCCCCTTTTTCAGCTAACAACGGTTTTTTTGGCTGTCACCATTTTTCAAAAACCAACAACCTGCTTGAGCAACAGGGCCGTACTCCTATAGACTGGGATTTAAATCCTGCATAAATCACATATTGGTCAGCGAAAAGCGTGGCATCCGGAGAGGGGAGAAATCTTGTGGCTTGTATATCCGCAGAAGGGCTTCAAAATCTACCCGGTCTGCAGCCATCGAAGGTAAAATTAAAGATAGATTCTTTAATTCCAGATTCTCCCATATATAAAAACAGTATTCGGTATCAACAGAATCATTCAGCAGCCAGAACAAGGCACTCCAAAATTCTTTTCCGGGCCTTCCAGATATTTCTTCCTGCAGTACCTGAAGATGCTTTTTATGATCAAAAACAATACAAATATTATCAGCAGGAGGAATAAACAAAGCTAAATCGTCGCTTGAGATTACATCAGCAGGGAAATCAAATTTAGCCGGTTTAGCCTTTTCGTTCTTTCCATCTTTTATGGATACATTTTCAAAATACCAAACACTAAATTCATCCATTCTTTTTTGAAGTTCTACACCTGAATCAAAAAGGACCAAATCTGATTGGAAAAATTCTGTAGCCTTATCTCTGAAATCCGTAACAAACTGCTTCAACTTATCCCGATAAGGTTTATAATGTTTTTGAAAAATATGTTGCTCTTTCTCGTTCTGCTTTTCTATTTCCTCAAGCGGAAGCGGTATCGCCATGCAGGAGCCCGAAACCCAGAAATCTCCTTTCCAGGCAGCCAGTTTAGTCAGCCAAAATTGATTGTCTTCCATCACTTTGGAAGTCTCAGCAAAACTTTCTTTCAACACATCAAATTCTTCGCCGGTAGCCGTATGGCGAAAGTGAAAATGCTTTTCTTTAAATTCCTCCAATTGAAATACACCAAAAGGACGCCACTTCAAGCCGGAAAGTTCTTTCTTTTCAGCATCACTACCACGGATGGCGCCTGCAAACAAGTCCACAGGAAAAAAGCCGGTTAAGGAGGAGGGCGCTTCAAACATGAGCCGGTCCTGCTCGGAATACAAACGAACAGGGAAGTTTTTCCTAAGCTCTTCCTCCTCTTCTTCTTCCTCCATTTGCTTTTCAATAAATTCGCTTACCTTCTCATTAAATTCCATTCCTGTCAGGTAACTATTAAAGGTAAACCATTGCATCTTCCCTTTGAGGTCAAAATAATCATCGGGCGAGGTCAAAAAACCATCATAAAATTCAGTATGAAAAATCTCTTCTATTTGATCCAAATAGTTAAATACCGACTCCGCAAGAGCGATAAAAAAAGGATTCTCAATAGAAATGAAAGGCTTTCCCTCCTCCCCTGCTAAAAACAAAATACAATTTATATGAATAAGGTAGTGGAGGTCGGAGGGGAAAATATCATCATAAATTTCCTCCTCTTTCTTTAATTCCTCTTCATCAAAGAAAGGAAGCCTTTTGCCAAATTGTTTTTTATGTAGAGCTACCAGCCCCTCCCAAAAACCAATATGGTTTACACGGTCTTCAAAATAAGCAGTCAGGATATAGGCCAACTCACGAGCTTCTTCATGGCTCAGCCTGATTGCATTAGCAGGCATATTCACCACCTTCTCAATCAATTCATATAAATCTCTGCATATATTTAAATAAAAGACGTCATAATCAGAATGATTGGGATAAGGTTTCCGCTCAATATACCAATTTATATTAATAAATTTCTTCAGATTCATAAGCTATAAAGACTATAAAAAGAATAATCAGGCAAAGATAAAAGAACGGCCTCTTCTTTACGAATCTTTCCTAAGGAAACTTCTCAATTTTTCCACCATGTTTTTAGAGCCGATGATCATCGGGCTCCGTTGATGAATGGCTTCCGGCTGCACGTCCATAATGCGTTTTTCTGCATCGGCGAAAGCCAGTCCGCCTGCTACCTCTACAATAAAGGCGAGGGGATTGCATTCGTATAAAAGCCGCAACTTACCCTGGGGCTTCGATTCCGTTGGGGGGTAAATAAAAATACCCCCTTTGACCAGGTTCCTATGCACATCGGCAACCATGGAGCCTATGTAGCGATAGGTATAGCGGGAGCCGTCAGTCATGGAATGATGATTAAACCAGTCCAGGTATTCTTTTAACCCCTTGCTGAAATCGGTCTGGTTCCCTATATTTACGGAAACAAACGGCCCCTCCTCCGCACACTTCATATCCCGGTGCGAAAGACAAAATTCTCCAATGGAGGGGTCCAGGGTAAAACCATTGACGCCTCTTTTTGTGGCATACACCAAAATAGTAGAAGAACCGTAAATGACATATCCGGCAGCCACCTGGGTATCTCCTTTCTGCAGGAAATCTGCTTTTGTAGCAGGGCTTCCCAGGGAAGAAACTCTTTTATGAACAGAAAAGATAGTACCTATGGAAACATTCACATCAATATTGCCGGAACCGTCCAGCGGGTCCATCAGCAGTACATATTTAGAACGATTGCTCAGATCATCATCAAAAATAACCACATCTTCATTTTCTTCGGAACCTACGCCGGCGCAATTTATACCTGAGCGCAACACCCCAATAAATTGCCGGTTGGCATAATCATCCAGCTTTTTTACAGATTCTCCCTGCACATTTGTATGGCCGGCTTCTCCCAGGATATCTACCAGCCCCGCCTTATTCACCTCCACGTTCACCCGCTTAGCAGCGAGACCTATATCTCTTAAAAGCCCGGATAACTCGCCGGTAGCTCCAGGAAAGTTTCTCAATTCTTGTATAGTAAACTCCTCCAGAGTCAGTATTTTTCGTTGGGGATTCATGGAATAATTCGGTTTCTAAAAAAAGGCAATATTAGGATAAAAATAATTTAAATGCAAACGATTGTGATAGGTTTTTTTGAAGGTCTTCTAAAGGAGGCTTGTGCATTTAATCAAACTATCCGACCTTTATACCTTTTACTATCTCCTCTGTCAAAATAATAGAATATGAAAAAAATCCGGTTTCTGAAATGCTTACAATGGCTTCCGATGGTGTTATTGCTTATGGCAACTTCTGCCGCTCCGGCGCAAGTGCTGGTGCATTCTCATAACGATTACAGCCATGCGCATCCTTTTTGGGACGCTTATCACAATAAGGCCAACTCTATTGAAGCAGACGTATTTCCGGTAAACGGAAAACTTATGGTGGCTCATTCCAAATCCGGCATTCAACCTTCGCAAACACTGGAAAAAATGTACCTGACCCCCATTGTAACACTTTTTAAACAACACAACAACAAGACCGTCTCGGAAGATCCGGACTATACCTTTTACCTCATGATAGATATAAAGGAAAAATGGGATACCGTGTTACCCCTGTTAATCAAAAAACTGGAACAACATCCGGAATGCTTCAACCGCGAAATAAACCCAATGGCCGTGCAGGTATTTATAAGCGGAGAAAGGCCCCCGATCCATACGTTCCATACCTATCCTGCGGTGATCATGTTCGATGGATTACCGGGAAAAGAATATGCGCCCGCCGATCTTAAAAAAGTGGTGATGATCAGTACTAATTTTGCTGATTATTCTTCCTGGAACGGAACCGGCGTCCTTCCAAAGGCAGAGGCAGACAACCTGAAACAAGTAATAGAAGAGGCGCGCAGGGAAAAGAAGCCGGTTCGCTTCTGGGGGGCGCCCGATACGCCCGACTGCTGGAAAACGCTCATTTCCCTGGGAGTGAACGTGATCAATACGGATCACGTAAAAGCCTGTAAAGATTTCCTAAAAGATTATTAAAAGCGGATATGAAAGTTTTTAAATTTGGGGGAGCCGCACTAAAAGATACGGAAGGCCTTAAAAATGCCGCCTCTATTATAAGCAAACATACGAAAGAGCCTTTAGTAGTGGTCGTCTCTGCCATGGGGCAAACAACCAACAAACTGGAGAAAATAGTAGAACATTACTACCGGCATCAGCGGGAAACCGCATCCCAGTTGCTTTACAGTATTCAGCATAAAAGTAATAAGGCTGCTTCCCTGCTTATTGACGACCCACAGCATCCTGTTTTCAATGAACTGTATCAGTTGTATGCCGAGATGAAATGGCTGCTGGGTGAAAAAGCCTACCAACCCTATGATTATTATTATGACCAACTGGTCAGCCTGGGAGAAATTATTTCTTCTCTCATTCTAAATGCCTATCTGAACAAAATGGGCATTCAAAGTAAATGGCTGGATGTACGAAAAGTCTTTTGTACGGATGATACCTATAGAGATGCACGAATTAACTGGGAAATTTCTCAAAAACAGGTATCTGAAAAAGTTGCTCCGCTCTTAAAAAAATATCCGGTAATCGTTACACAGGGATTTATTGGTTCTACTACCGAAGGAAAGACGACTACCCTTGGCCGGGAAGGCAGCGATTTCTCCGCAGCCCTTTTTGCCAATATGCTTGATGCAAAAAGCCTGACCATCTGGAAAGATGTAGAAGGATTAAAAAATGCCGACCCACGGATTTTCAAAGATTCCCTTTTTATTGACCGGATCAGTTACAATGAAGTAATAGAAATGGCATACTATGGTGCGCATGTCATCCACCCCAAAACAATAAAACCTCTCCAAAATAAAGGAATCCCCCTCCTGGTCAAATGCTTTTTAGATGCCGCCCTGCCCGGTACGGTCGTTAACAACCAGAACGGAACGGAACATCTCCCCCCGATCATCGTTCTCAAGAAAAAACAGGTCCTGATAACCGTTATCACCAAGGATTTTTCTTTTATCTCCGAAGAAAACCTAAGCGCCCTTTACAACATCTTTTATCAATTAAAAATCAAACCCAATTTGATGCAAACAGGCGCTATCAGTTGTTCTTTCTGTATAGACCAAAGAGCTGATAAAATAGAAATACTTATCAAAGCCCTGCATTCCAGGTTTAAGATAAGTTATAATGAAAGCCTGGAAATATTAACAATCAGGCATTATGAAAGTGAGATGATCCATCGTTTAACAGAGGACAGACAGATCCTTCTCGAACAAAAATCTCCACAAACCATCCAACTGGTATTACGCTAGAAACCCGCAATCTCAAAATACCCGAAAAACGAATGCTAAATGGAAGATTCAACTTTTGTTAAAAAGGACAAATAATATTTTTCCGTTAGTTTTGCACTTATGAAAAACAAACCAGCTATATTGATCATCATGGACGGATGGGGCCATGGAAAAGTAAGAAAAGCAGATGCCATTGCCTTGGCACATACGCCTTTTGTAAGCAGTCTTTATAATAAATATCCCAATAGCGAATTGATTACCTGTGGCGAGAAAGTGGGGCTGCCAGCGGGACAAATGGGAAATTCGGAAGTAGGTCATCTCAATATCGGAGCCGGCAGAATTGTGAATCAGGAACTCCAGCGGATTAATATTGCTTTGAAAGAGGGTTCGCTGAAAGAAAATAATATCCTGTTAAAGGCTTTAAAAACAGCAGGAGAACCCGGTAAAAAACTTCACCTGATGGGCCTCGTCAGTGACGGCGGTGTACATTCTCATATCAATCATTTAAAGGGCCTGCTGGATATTGCCCATGCGCACGACCTGAAAAATGTATTTGTTCATGCTTTTACAGATGGCCGGGATACCGACCCCCACAGCGGAATAGGATTTATAGCAGATTTACAACAACATATTGATCAGACCACCGGCGCCATTGCCACCGTCATCGGACGCTATTATGCCATGGACCGGGACAAGCGCTGGGAGCGCATTAAACTGGCTTATGATGCCCTGACCGCAGGAAAAGGTCATAAGACGAGAGACCTGAATAGCGCTATAGAGTCCTCTTACGCGGAGGGCACTACAGACGAGTTTATCAAGCCCATTGTACAAGTGGATAAAGAAGAGGCTCCACTCGCCAAAATTGAACCGGGCGATGTAGTCATCTGCTTCAATTTCAGGACAGACCGTTGCCGCCAGATGACGCAAGCGCTTACCCAGGAAGATATGCCGGAACAGGAAATGAAGACCCTTGATCTGAATTATATTACCATGACGGAATATGACAAAGACTTTAAGGGAATCCCGGTTCTATTTGAAAAAGAGAACCTGAAAATGACCATGGGAGAAATCCTGGAAAGAGCCGGGAAAAAACAAATCCGCATTGCTGAGACTGAAAAATATCCTCACGTTACTTTCTTTTTTAGCGGGGGCCGGGAAAAAGAGTTTGAGGGAGAAAAAAGAATCATGGCCGCTTCTCCCAAAGTGGCTACCTATGACTTGCAACCTGAGATGAGCGCCCGGGAACTAGCAGATAAAATTGTACCCGAACTTGAAAATAAAACAGCAGATTTTATTGTACTGAACTTTGCTAATGCAGATATGGTTGGTCATACAGGTGTCTGGGACGCAGTTATTAAAGCAGTAGAAACGGTAGATCAATGTACGGAACGAGTGGTTACTGCGGCGTTAAAGAGCGGATACCGGATATTTCTGACTGCCGATCACGGGAATTCTGATTTTGAGAAAAACCCGGATGGCTCTCCCAATACTGCCCACTCTCTGAATCCCGTTCCGTTCTTTGTGATCAGTGCAGATTATAATGGGGAAGTGAAGTATGGAAAGCTCGGAGATATTGCGCCTACCATCCTTACTTCCATGGGGATTCCCATACCGGAAGAAATGACCGGGGATGTACTAATCTCTTAAAACGGTAAGCAAATGAGCATTGCAATCTATCTGGGTGACCTTCCTCCTCAAAGAGATTTATGGAATGCGGAACATACTTTTGTTTACGAAATAGTAAGCCGGATTTTGAATGCTCATCCGGAAGAAAAGTTCCTTTTGCTTTCTGATGAACCGATAGCCGGTATTTTCCCCGAAAACCAGCAGGTAGAAAGAATAACCTTAGGCAAGTTATCTCCCGGCATACTTTCGCTCTATAGCAGGTGGAATTATAAACTACCTGCCTATCTGAAGCATAGCGGCGCTCGTGTTCTAGTGTCCATGCGGGGTGTCCTCCCTTTTAAAGGCGATCTGCCAACCTGTTTGTTTCTACCGGATGAGGCCCTGATGGAGCAAAAAGCAAGTCCGAAAGATCGGTTTCAACGATATAGAAAACGATATTTATCCCGTTCGCTCCAAAAAGCCGGTCAGGTAGCCGTACTCTCGGATTTTGGCAGGCAGCGCCTGATGTCTGCCTATCAATTACCGGAATATAAAATAAAAGTGACCGGAAGAGGAATCCAGGAACAGTATGAGGCCCTCGATTGGGAAACAAGGGAAAAGATAAAAGAACAATATACAGAAGGCAGGGAATTCCTGTTATATACCGGGGAAATAAATACAGAGAGCAACCTGATCAACCTGCTAAAAGCTTTTTCCATTTTGAAAAAAAAGATGAACCCGGAAATGGTTTTGATGCTTGCGGGAAAACCGGATAAAGGGTTTAAAAAATTTCCTGAATTATTGCGAACGTACCAATTCAGGAAAGAGGTAAAAGTAACCGGCGATTTGTCCCGGACAGAAATTGCCCGCATCACGGGAGCAGCTTATGTCCAGGTGATACCTTCCTTAAAAATAAACTTTACCAGCCTCATACCGGAAGCGCTGAAATGCCTTACGCCTCTTTTAGCCGTAAAAAACACTTTATATGAGAAGGAAGCCGGAGAAGCAGCTATGTATTTTGAATTGACGGATTATCAGGAATTGGGAGAACTGTTCTGTGAATTATACAAAAAAGAAGAATTGCGGGCGCAGTTGATCGTGCAGGCAAATGAACAGGCAAAAGAATATTCGTGGAAACAAGCCTCCGAACGCTTTTGGGAGGCAATTCAGGCTGCTTTGGGGACAACAAGAAAATAGCTTTACATTTGTAGCTGTTTTTTAACGACAATAAATGACAAGAGAACTATGGAAAGAAAGTCTGATATTAATATTTCAGTAACTCTGGATGAACAAAATGTACCTCATCAGATCACCTGGAAAGCCTCCGAAACCGCTGCCAATCTGGAAAATGAAGCACGAGCCATGCTGGTATCCTTCTGGAACTCTGAGCAAAAGACCGCCTTTCGGATAGATCTGTGGACGAAGGAGATGATGATGGATGAAATGGCTGAATTTATCTTTCAAACCTTGGTAGGAATGGCAGAAACCTATGAACATGCCACCCAATACAGCGATCATGCCAAAGAAATGCGGCAATTTGCCATGGATTTTCTGAAAAAATTCAAATCTCGCCAGGCCGATGCTCCCAAACCGGAATAAAAAACTTAATAATGACAAAGATGACATTAGAACAACAGGTAAATGAAGGTATAAAAACAGCTATGAAGTCCAAAAAACAGGCTGAATTAAGAGGACTTCGTGCCATAAAATCGGCTATCCTTCTTGCTAAAACAGCAGAAGGAGCAAAAACAGAACTAACCGAAGCCGAAGAAACCAGGCTGCTTCAGAAACTGGTCAAGCAACGAAAAGATTCCCTGGAAATCTACCAACAGCAAAACCGTTCAGACCTGGCCCAAAAAGAAACGGAAGAAATTGAAACCATCGAGAAATTTCTGCCCGCGCAGATGGATAAGGCAACAATAAAAACACATCTTCAAAAGATTATTGCCGAATCCGGCGCTTCCTCCCCCAAAGACATGGGAAAGGTGATGGGAATAGCCATGAAGCAACTATCCGGAAAGGCTGATGGGAAAATGATCTCTACCCTGGCAAAGGAATTGTTGGGAGGGTAAGCGGGGGTTGAACAATTTTCCATCTTTTTCCTATCTTTAGCCCTGTTTTAATTCCCAAAACAGTAAACTTTCATGACGCCAGCCGTTTTATTTTCTTTTATTGTTGGTTATTTTATTCTGCTGCTGTTTATAGCCTACTTTACCTCCCGGAAATCTACGGATAACGAAACTTTCTTTATTGCCAACCGAAACTCCAAATGGTATCTTGTCGCGTTCGGAATGATCGGCACCTCTATATCGGGCGTAACTTTCATTTCGGTTCCCGGGATGGTCAGTACAGACGCCTTCAGTTATTTTCAGTTCGTGCTGGGCAATGCGGTAGGCTACGTGATTATTGCGCTGGTATTGATGCCTCTCTATTATAAACTACAACTGACTTCCATCTATACCTACCTGGAACGGCGGTTTGGCTTTTGGTCTTATAAAACCGGCGCTTTTTTCTTTTTGATATCCCGCCTGATTGGCTCTGCTTTCCGGCTATTTCTGGTCGCTATTGTATTACAACATTTTATTTTTGACACATGGGGAATCCCCTTCTGGGTAACGGTTGCCGTTTCTCTATTGCTCATCTGGACCTACACCTTTAGAGGGGGACTAAAAACTATTATTATCACAGACACCATTCAGACGCTCTTTCTGGTGGCCGCCGTATTGCTCTCCATCTTTTTTATCGCGGACAGCATGAACCTGAGCCTGACCGGGCTTTTTACCACTGTAAAAGACAGCGCTTATTCCAAAATCTTTTTCTGGGACAACTTCATGGGGGATAAACGCCATTTTGTAAAATACTTTTTGGGCGGAATCGGTATCTCTGTCGCTATGACCGGCCTGGATCAGGATCTGATGCAGAAAAACCTGAGTTGCCGCAACCTTTTTGAAGCCAAAAAGAACATGTTTTCCTTTACCTCTGTTTTTGTGGTGGTTAATATCTTCTTTTTAAGCGTGGGGGCGCTTTTGTACATCTATGCACAGTCTAAAAATATTCCCGTCCCGACCCGTACAGATTATATTTTCCCCGAAATAGCGTTTCATCATCTGGGAGATGTGGCCGCCGTTGTATTTATTTTGGGACTTACTGCAGCTACCTTTGCCACTACGGATTCGGCACTCACGGCACTTACCACCTCTTTTTGTGTTGATTTTCTCGGAATGGATAAGAAACAAGCAAAAGAAGGTTCCTCAAAACAACTTGAGCGTACCCGCAAAATGGTTCATGTTGTTTTTTCTTTTCTCTTCTTAGCGGTAGTCATCGGATTCAAATACCTGGTGAGCGAAGCCGTGGTAAAAGCAATATTTACAGTGGCTTCTTACACCTATGGCCCGTTGCTGGGAATGTTCATGTTTGGGATACTTAACAAGCGCCAGGTGTATGATAAATGGGTACCACTGATTTGTATTCTTTCCCCATTGATTTGCTGGGCACTGGAAGCTAATACAGACGTGTTGTTCGGGGGTTATCAATTTAGTTTCGAGATGTTGATCATTAACGGGCTGATTACCTTCCTGGGCATGTGGATTATTACCCGGAAAAAAGAACCGGTTCTATCTGTTTAAATAGCATAACCTATAAAAATGAGTGATTTAACTGAAAATATAAAAGGCCGCGACTGGACAGAGAGGAAATCTCATTCCAGCTGGCAAATCTTCAAGATTATGTCAGAATTTGTAGATGGCTTTGATACCCTTAACCGCATTGGTCCCTGTATTTCTGTATTTGGATCCGCCCGCACCAAATCAGGAAATCCTTATTATGACCTTACGGTTCAGATAGCAAAAAGACTGGCAGAAGAAGGCTTTGGTATCATAACAGGCGGTGGCCCGGGAGCAATGGAAGCCGCCAACAAAGGAGCGCAATTGGGGGGAGGCCATTCGGTGGGCCTCAATATTCAACTCCCACACGAACAACATTACAACCCCTACCTGGATGAAGATAAATCGCTTAATTTTAGGTATTTTTTTGTTCGCAAAGTGATGTTTGTGAAATATGCTCAGGGATTTGTGATGATGCCGGGCGGCTTTGGCACCATGGACGAATTTTCGGAAGTGATTACCCTGATGCAAACCAGGAAAATAAAAGAAACTCCTATGGTTTTAGTTGGTAAAAAATACTGGAGCGGGTTATTGGACTGGATGAAAAACGTCATGTGCCAGACAGAACATAACATTGCCCCTGAGGATCTGGATATGTTGAAGGTTTTTGACACGCCTGAGGAAGTGGTAGCTTACTTTAATGATTTCTATAATAAAAATCCATTGCGTCCCAATTTCTGATTTTAATCAAAAAATAAAAGGATCATGGCTAATGATATTCGGGAAGAATTAAGTAGATATTCCGACAAATACACTGCGGAAGAAAGTACATTACTGAAAAAAATCAACCGGGAGACCCATCTGGAAGTCTATCATTCCAACATGCTAAGCGGCCACGTACAGGGGCGGTTTTTAAGCCTGTTGTCGAGATTAAAACATCCCCGGACCATTTTGGAAATAGGAACATTTACCGGATATTCCGCCGTTTGCCTGGCAGAAGGCCTTCAGGAAGGGGGAAAACTGTTCACCATTGATAACAACGATGAACTGGCAGAACGCTGTAAAAGCTATTTCAAAGAAGCGGGATTAGAAGAAAAGATTGTTCCATACACAGGGGATGCCGCAGAGGTTATCCCGACCCTGCCCGGACCTTTTGATCTGGTCTTTATTGATGCGGATAAGCCCAATTATTCCCGCTATTTTGACCTGGTTATTGACAAAGTACCTAAAGACGGCCTGATCATTGCAGATAACGTGTTGTATCACGGAGAGGTATTGCTTCCTCCAGAAAAACAAAGTAAAAACGGGAAAGCCATCGCGTCATTCAATAAAAAGGTGCATACGGATGAACGGGTTGTTCCGCTCATGCTGGATGTCAGAGATGGTTTATATATTATGCAAAAGAGATGAACGAAAACAGGATGTACAAATGGGGGGCGCTGCTCCTTATCAGTATTTTTATTTTTCGGCCGCTGGCTGCCCAGGAAAAGAACCGGGTCGAAGACTATATTCATAAATACAAGGAACTGGCGATGGATGAAATGGTGCGCACCGGGGTACCGGCAGCCATTTCTCTGGCCCAGGGGATCATTGAATCCGGCGCCGGTACCACCTGGCTTTCTCTTCATGCAAACAATCAATTTGGCATCAAATGTAAAAGCACCTGGCAGGGGGAATCTGTCTCATACACCGATGATCGCAGGAACGAATGTTTTCGGAAATACGCAACTATTGAAGACTCCTGGCGGGATCATTCCAATTTCCTAAAAAGGAACCAGAGATATCGCTTTTTGTTTTATCTGGACCCCCTGGACTATAAAGCCTGGGCATACGGATTAAAAGAAGCCGGATATGCCACCAGCGGAAGGTATGCAAAGCAAATCATCCAAACGATTCAAAATTACAAACTGGAACGTTTTTCCAGACAGGGTTTGGCGCGGGCCAAAGAAAATCAACCGGAGGATGAATTTGCCGCCGTACTGAATAAAAAAATCCAGCAGGAGAACCCCCGGGAATCCGCTTCAGCAAACCAGAATCACCTCACTCTCGCTGAACAGAGAGAAGCCTTCCCCCGGAAGGTTTTTAAGATCAACAAAAGAGAAGTTATTTTTCTTCCGGAGGGAACACAGCTGATCTCCATCGCGGAGGTCCACGATATTCCGCTCAGGCGGCTGGTGCGTTTCAATGAGTTGTCGTCAGATGTATTGCCGAAGGGAATGCTTATTTTTTTAGAAAAGAAAAGAAAAAAGGGGGACCATCCTTTTCATGAGGTACGAAACGGCGAATCTCTACATCAAATCGCCCAGGAGGAAGGCATTCAACTGAAATGGCTGTTAAAAAGGAATCATTTGGCCTCCAATTCGGCCATACAGCCGGGAGAAACACTAGCGCTGAAAGGATATAATACAGGTTCAGCAGAGTCTAAAACACAGGAAAAAAGTGGTTTTTTTGGTTGGCTGAGCAAGTTGTTTTCCGGTTCTCATGAAGAAATGGAAAAACAAATGGCTCAACAACCCCCGGAACCACATGAAGAGCTCCCTCCACAAGCAGTTAAAACAAAAACCAATGCACCTCTCGTGTATAACGTAAAACCGGGAGATACGCTCTATGGCATTGCCAGGAAATACAATGTCACCATCGACCAGATACGTGAAAAAAATAACCTGAAAGGGAATATCATAAAAGTTGGCCAAAATTTGCTTATCCCTCAAGAATAAAAATTTATGAAATCTGCTGATCTCACCCTCCGTGACAAAAAGTTCAACCTTTACCTTTCTGAAGAGCGCATTCAGGAACGCATCCGGGAGTTGGCAAGCCAAATGAATCATGAACTAAAAGACGATCAGCCGTTATTTTTGTCTATTTTGAATGGTTCTTTCATGTTTGCATCGGACTTATTCAAGTCCTTAACCATCGAAGCCGAGATATCCTTCATCAAGCTCGCCTCTTACAAAGGTACTCGCTCCTCAGGCCGGGTCATTACCTCCATTGGTCTGGATAGCGACTTATATAATCGCACGGTTGTCATTCTGGAAGATATTGTAGATACCGGTAAAACCCTGCATGAATTTTTGCCTCAGATTCATCACCAAAATCCCCGGAAATTGTTGATTACTTCGCTGCTCTCAAAACCGGAAGCTCTTGTTCACCCCATTAAAATTGATTACCTTGGTTTTGCTATCCCCAATAAATTTATTGTTGGATATGGGCTTGATTATGATGGTTTGGGACGAAATCTTCCTCAAATCTATCAATTGGCCGAGACCTGAGGGAATCAGATAGCCCCAAAAACGTTAAATTTGCAAAAAGCACTCTAAAACAAAGCATAGACATGCCTATTTTTGGTAATCTGGTCAAAAGAGCATTAAGAATACGAAAGAAATTTGTAGTCCCCCATGGCACCGCCAAGGCTTATCAGGAACAGGTATTAAAACGCCTCCTGACCAAAGCGATGTTGACAGAATTTGGGAAACATTACCAATTTGCTGAAATCTTGAAAAAACCGGACTGGCTGGAACAATTCCGTTCTACTGTCCCCTTTTATACGTACAACAGCATGTATGCCAAATGGTGGCACAAGATTCAGGAAGGCCAGCATGATGTTACTTGGCCGGGAAAGGTGAAATATTTTGCCCTTAGCTCGGGAACTTCCGAATCGGCCAGCAAGCACATCCCGGTAACCCGCGACATGCTACGCCATATCAGGCGGGTAGGGATAAAGCAATTGTATTCCATGGTTAACTTTCCCATCCCCTCCCGTTCCTTTGAAAAAGGAATCCTCATGCTGTCGGGCACCACGAATTTATATAACAGAGGCAGCTATTACGAGGGAGATATGAGCGGCATCAGCGCAAAAAACATTCCCCGATGGTTTCGGTATTTTTACAAGCCCGAGAGCAATATATCTTATAGTTCTGACTGGGAACAACGCATCAGACTCATTGTTGAAAAAGCGCCCTCCTGGGATGTCTCCACGGTATGTGGTGTTCCGGCCTGGGTGCAGATTCTTTTTGAAGAAATCATCAAGACTCACAATGTAAATAACATCCATGATATCTGGCCCAACCTGACCGGATACATTCATGGAGGCGTATCTTTTGAACCCTATCGGGACAGTTTTGAACAGTTACTCGGAAAACCCATTTCCTTCATTGAAACCTATATGGCTTCTGAAGGGTCCTTTGGCTTCCAGAGCCGACCGGATGCCAAAGGCATGAAGCTGGTCTTAAATGAAGGTATCTTTTTTGAATTTGTACCTTTCAATGAAGAAAATTTTGACGAGGAGGGCAACATAAGGCCGGAAGCAAAGGCTTATATGGTGCATGAAGTGGTAGAGAATATAAACTATGCAATTGTAATAAGCACCTCTGCAGGAGCCTGGCGTTACCTGCTGGGCGATGTAGTCTGTTTTACCGATACCATAGAAAATGAAATGATCGTTACCGGCAGAACCCGGCTTTTTCTCAGTCTCTGCGGAGAGCACCTGTCCACTGAAAATATGAACAAAGCCATTCAGACGGTTTCTCAAAAACTCGGCTTAAACATAAAGGAATTTACAGTCACAGGGTTTAAATACAAAAACCTCTTTGCACACAAATGGTACATTGGAATAGAAAGAGACTATGCCGATAACGAAGAAATACGCCGGATTATAGATGAAACACTATGCCTTGTCAATGATGATTATGCGGTAGAAAGGACTTCCGCCCTGAAAGAAATCTTTGTTGAAACACTTCCCAATAAGACCTTTATTGAGTACATGCGTTTCCAGGGAAAAGAAGGGGCAATGAACAAATTTCCGAGGGTATTAAAAAATCACATGTTAGAGGATTGGGAGCAATTTCTCAGGCTATACGAAAGAAATTAACTCATATTTGCGCATGCTCACATCTTTCATTGCAGGATTAGGTTTGGGATTATTTATTTCACTTTCCGTTGGACCGGTCATTTTTATGATCATCAGGTATAGCATCAATTCCGGATTTAAGGCAGGTCTCAGTTTCGTGATCGGTGTATCTGTCAGCGATACCATGTATGTAGTCCTGGGGAATTTTGCGTCTGCTTTTATCCATGAGCTTGATGAATTGAAAACTCTCATTGGTATTGCAGGCGGGATTGTTTTGATCATTATTGGCCTTTATGGCTTGTTTTTTAAACAGGTAAAACTAAAAGCCGAGGAGGACCAGGAAGAGCGGATAAATGCGACGAAAGGAGATTACTTTAAAATCTGGTTGTCGGGTTTTTTAATGAATACCCTGAATCCGGGGGTTATTATTCTCTGGCTGGGCGTGTGTACGGCCAATGGCGCGTTGGAATTAAGAGATCGCATTGTGCTATTTGTTACTGCTCTCTTTTTCATCCTCTCTGCGGATGTTACCAAGGTATTTCTGGCAGACAAGATCAGGCATAAATTAACACTGAAAACGGTGATGTGGCTAAACAGAATTGCCTCCATAACGATGTTGATTTTTGGCGGTATTCTTATTTACGCCGTGCTGTTTAAAGTTGGAAAACTCATGCAATAATTCTACCGGATGAGCAAAGAGGCCCCTTTTCTAAAGACCTTTTGTCCGGTCCTCGAATTGGTAAATTGCAACATCCAGATATAAGAGCCTTCGGGTTGCTTTTGACCCTTAAAGGTACCATCCCATTTTTTTGTCCAGTCTCTGGTTTGAAAAACCATTTGCCCGTATCGATTATAAACTCTGAATAGCAGGTCTTCTGCAAGATACGCATTCAAGGGGTAGAGGTAATCGTTCTGGCCATCGTTATTGGGGGTAAACGCAGTAGGTACATGCACCGTACAGGTATTAATAACTTTGATCTGTTGATTAGAAGTATCGCTGCACCCCCTGCTGTTGACCACAATCAATTGAACGGCAAATTTCTTTGAACGGACTACTGCAGGATACCTTTGTGGACCAGGATCCTCTCCATAAAAAGTATGGCTGTTCCCGAAGTTCCATTTCCATTCGGTAATGTTGCTTCCCAGGCTGGAGTCTTTAAATACAGCCTGGTCTTGCGGACAAATAAATTCCGGTTTCTGGAAGTCCGCATGGATATAAAAATCCTGATTTAATGCCAGGCTTACTGAATCTTCATCGCTGCATACCCCGTTGCTTACAAAAAGCCTTACCAGCTGATCAGAAAAGGTCGTATCGATATAACTAACCTGAGGCCGGTTACCCGAACGTCCTGCCGGCAAATCCCATTGCCATTCATTAATCCCATTCTGACCCGGATTACTTAGTTGAATGTTAACGGTGTTGCAATCATAGGTAAAATGAGAAACGATTTTGGCGGAAACAGTATCAGAGGTCTCAAAAATAAGTGATTGGGGTTCGGAAGCGACTTCACATTCGCTGAGGATGCTGTTGCCATCTTTCCCTTCCTGCAAACTCAGTTCATAAATCCCCTTCTTGTAAATGGGGTGCGCCAATTCAATCTCTACTGTCCGGGTCAGGTTGCTATCACAATCTACTGCTTTAGCGCCAGTTATGGTTAAGGGTTGCAGGGTCTCCGAATTTTTTATATTAAAATCCGACCCGTCTGCTGCAATAGAATTACACCGCATCGGGCCGGCAAAAACCACCTGAATTTTTTTGGGGGTGCATCCTACTTTTTTGATGCTGTCCATGGGGGTCGGATGAATCTTCTGTACCTCAAAATGTAGCGTATCTCCCTCCGGGATAGCATTTCCACAATTGTCCAGCAGGGTATTTTTATCTGAACCTTTTTTTATGGCAATGGCATACTTCCCCGGTTGTAACTTCCCGTCAAAATGCAACACAAGTTGCTCCATGTCAAAACCATCTGTACAATCTGTGCTGGCAGCAGAATGGACAGAAACAGAAGATTTTAGCAATTTAAAATCACTGCCATCCGGGGCAAGTGATTCACATCGCATGCCCTTATTTAGTAAGATGGTCAGGTTTCTGCCATCGCAGGTGGGGGAGGCCCGTCTCAGTCGGGGGCTGGTTGTGTCTGTAATAACTGCACTTCCTCCCTTAAAAGATAATTTATATCCACTTTGTGTAGAGCCGCTGAAATGGCTGACCAATAATAAATATTGATGCCCTTTCTTCAACTCCGGCATGGTGCTATAGGGCAGGTCTTTGGATGCAGTTCTGGGGCTTGCACAGGCATAGCTTTGTTTTGCCCCGGCTATGGCACCGGTGTTGCCAGGCACTCCGGCCCAGTTAGCGCTTACGTACAGGGAGTGATCCGCATAAACCTCATTGGGGTCGTGTCCGGTAATGTCAAAAATTTGCCAGTCATAATCATCCTCCTGGTTCATTGGTTCAATCAGAAACCCCAGGGTTCCACTTTCAAAACAGGTGAACTTGTACCAGAAAGGACTAGCATCCTCATAATTTGAATGATCATTCCCCGAACACCCCTTCACATAGATGCTTCCATTTGTGCACGCCGGCACTTCTTTTTGCTGAAAAACAGCAGTTCCGCAAACCGGGAAGGCTGTACCCGGGGTCTGCCCCCTTGTGGTGCATTGTCCCCAACCCTGAATAATAGTAAGGCTAAAAAATATAATAAATAAAAGGATTTTCATAAAAGAAGGGCTAAAGTTACTAAGAACTTAAGACTGTATCAAAGGGGACAACTTTGCAAAAAAGTCTTCCAGTTGTCGAAAAACATCTTTAAACCAGGGAATCCATTCCGACAATCGGGAGATTACACCAGGACCTAAAGGCGCTATCCATTGGTAGGTTTTAGAAGTTGCTTTGACTTCTTCAGAGATCAGATGCAATTGATCCGCAAGCCATAATCCCAGACTGAACAAGATCAGGTAGGCAACAATATAAAACAAAATGCCTAACAACCTGTTGAGGCCTCCGAGCATAACTGCACTAAAGGCTTTCTCCAGTATTTTGGCAATAAGGCGCACCACCAAAACAACTATCAAAAAAATAACAACAAAGGCTACTATTGGCCAGGCTGAACTGGAATATCCCGTTTTATCCTGAATATATAAAGAAAAAGTACCCGATAATTTCAGCGCTGCCGCAGCTCCCAAAACCAAGGCGATTAAAGAAAAAACACCCGCAATAATTCCCCTTGACCATCCTCTGATGACAGCCAGCGCAAGCGTAACCAAAAAAAGAATATCCAGTAACAAGGGTGTTGACTTATAACTATTGACTTATGACTATCGACTAAAGCCCAAGATTGACTCCCACTCTGAAAATAGGCTGATTTCCATAGGGAGAATTATCATCCTGCAAGATATCATATAAGATCATAATAACAAAGGCGCTATTTCCTCCAATGGATTGTGAATACCCTCCCCCTACCAGAAAACTGGGTACCTGTTCGTGATATTTTTGTTCATTAGGAGGATCGGTGGTATAGTCTTTCACTTTTCCCATAATAAAATTTAACTCTGGTTGCACATGTAGGAAAATTTGGGGAATGGGATAAACCCGTCCAAAGACCCCCAGCCCGACCATCCCATAGCGCTCTTTACGGGTGACGGTATTGCTAAAATCTTTATAGCGAACAGATTCATATTGGCCATTTATCTGAAGGCCTGCAGCAAATAAGTTAGAAAAACGGTAACCAATCAGGGGAGAAAGATTGAAATAAGTAATATTCCCAAAAGAGAGCCCGACATTTCCTCCGGTAAACAGCTTATCTTTCTGAAAACCCTTGTGGCCTATACTATCGGTGGTATATTGAGCCTGTGCCTGAGAGATGATACTTCCTATTAAAATGATACAGAGAATCCATCCTTTCTTTATTTTCATACAGGAGTTACTTTTAGATGATTTAAAAATGAGGACACATGTATGTTTTCTTATTAAAATCTTTATTATGCCGTGGGTAGATGCCGATGTAGGTTAGCGACAGTTCGTAAGCACCACGGCGCTGATTGGCCTGGCTGAAAGCCGAAGTCGTAATATCATAGGTAAACATCACACGCCATTGCTTAAGTTGATAACCGATCAGGGGAATAAACGAATCATCCCATCTGTAATAAGCGCCGGCCAACAGTTGATATTCCCCTCCGGAACCCGGTCCGGAAAGATTGTAGGCAGCCCATGCGCCAAATACAGTTTCGCTGGCTCCCCGCTGATAGGTGTAATATGCATTTGGATTGAGAATAACCCGGGGGGCCACTTTTAACATGGCATTCAAAAAGCCAATATATCGCCGACCAATCTCATTGGTTCCGTTTTTTAAAAAAGTCTCCTTCGGCCGGTTTAGATGCTGTACCGAAAAGCCCAGGTTGATATAAATATTATCCGTTGGAAAATAGGCATAATTCATGCCTGCCTGCAAATCAAAGTAATTGATAGACGACTGGTCAATGAGAACGCCGGTAGGCACCTGGTTGTCAAAAAACCATTTCCCATAGGCATCATTAAATTGATCGGGAAAAGTGAGCTTTGACATATCAATTCTTTTCATAGCCAATCCCCCATTGAAACCAAGCGTCAACAGGCTGTTTTGTCCCAGTAACTGGTGATAAGCCAGGGAAGCATACATCTTTGTTGATTTTAAAGCGCCACCACCGGCTTCATCCTGAAGCAATACGCCTCCTATCCCTAACCATCCGTAATACCAGCGATCTCTCAAAAGCTGTGCATCGCCATAAACGGAAAAAGTCTTGTAGGGTACAGGAACGGAAGCCCATTGATTTCGATAATTGGCGCCTATCCGGTAATTGGCATCCGGCAGGAAACCGGTATTGGCAGGATTCTCGGTAAGGGGAGAATTAAAGAATTGAGAAAAATGCAAATCCTGGGCGCCCGACCAGCTATAAAAGCAGCAGCAAGCCAGCACACAACCGATTATTCTTATGGTGTCCTTCCTGATCATATTACTAACGAACGAGCGTTATACTCCCCTTTTTTGTGGCTTTAGTTCCATCTCCATAAACAATATTTACCTCGTAGGCATACACATCCATCTCCTGCGGTTTGCCTTTATAAGTGCCGTCCCAGCCTTTGTTGGGAAGGTACGTAATTTCCGGATCATTGCTATGATAGACCATTTGTCCCCAACGGTTAAAAATTTTAAAGTCAATTTTCTCCACGCCAAAAGCACGGGGAGCAATATGGGAGTTGATGTCGTGGCTCCCGGGAGTGAAAGCAGTGGGAACATCCATAGCGGGTACAATTTCTTCTGATAATTCCTTCTGAGCAGTATCAGAACAGCCGGCTGGGTTAGTAACCACTAAAGTAACGGTATAAGTACCCGATTTGGCATAGGCATGTTGAGTATATTTATCAGTAGCCGTAATACCATCCCCGAAATACCAGGTATAATTCAACGTGCTGTCCACCTGATCAAAGTTAGAATGAGAGCGGTTATCAAATTTAAACACGGCGTTAACCGGCGGATTCTGATGTGGCTGATTACTGGTAAAATTAAAATCAGCAGTCGGCTTGGGATAAGCTAAAACAGAAGCTTTAACCGAGTCTTCCAACTTGCATACCGTATCTTTTGCAATAAGGGTAATATCGTAGGCGCCATTGTCCTGAAAATCATAATAAACCGAATTGACATCTCCCTTCCGGATCGTATCCACCCGGTTGGGGCCCTTGATGATCCAGGTGAAATTGGTACCCCCTAAAGAAGTATTGTTTAAAGGATATGAGCCGGGGGTACAAATTGTTTCAGGCACTTCCATTCCTGCTTTCAGTTCAAAGGAAGCGCTAATCAGAATAGCGGTATCAAGGGGAGTATTACAAAAGTCAGCCGTATCTTTAAGTGATAATCTGACCGTATAATTGCCTGCTTCGGGGAAGTAATGGAGGATGGAATCTCCTTTCTGATGAAAATCTCCGGAACCATCGTCAAAATTCCATACAAAACTGCTATCAGGGATGGGGTTAATTTTTTTACTGGTGGACAGGTTGATAAACCGATATTTAAAACTGTCGCAAGGCGGGAGTTTTTGTGCGATCACTTTCAGAGTAGCCGGATTATCTCCCACATTAATTTCGGTGTAAGAAGTATCTCGTTCAATGCAATCCCCTGGATTGTACTTAATCAGGCGAACAATAAAATGCCCCACTTCCTGGAAATGATATTTAAATACGCTTGTATCTGTAGTAAAAGGTCCGTCCACATGATGACTGGTATCGCCCTTAAATACATCCCATATCCAGGATTTTGCAGGTCGTCCATACAAAGTGTCAATAAAGGTAACTTCCTCTTCGTTACAATGCTTATGCCTGCGATCAAGAGGTGCAATTCCTCCTCTGACACCATCCAGGTTGAAGGCAATTTTGAACCCAACCTCATTACAGGCAGCACTGCCATTGCTGCCGGGCCTGAGGCTGCCGTTTTGCCTGCTATAAACCCCGGGAGGGCCGGTAGGGAAAATGGTTCCCCCTCCACAATTCGCACATATTGCCTGATAAATTACGCCTTTCGGATCAAAACGACTGGTCCCCCCATCCACATGGTCAGTAAATCCGCCATATTGCCCGTAGGTGTCGGCAAACAAAATACCGGCAGCATCCTTTTTCATAACAAAGAAATAAAAATCGCGGCCATCAGGCTGGTTCAGATGAAGTGCATTCACACTGGGCAGGCCACTGGTTCCCTGGTTGGGATATTCGGTAGGATTTCCCTGTTGAATGTTTCCACCCCAACCGGAGATATATACGTTCTGGCAACGATCCACTAGGAACGCTGTGGGGGAAATGTTAGGCAAGGAAGCTTTCTGAGAACCGGAAGACCCAAAGGTAGCCGTGTAAATTACTTTAGACAAGTCAGAATCAAGTTTTGTAATAAATTGCTTACCATAAGTAACACTTTTCGGAAAGTGGACCACGTTAGAAAAATAGTCGTCCCAGGCCCCTTCAGTTGTTCCTCCTACATATACATTCCCGGCAGAATCCGATTGTATGCCATAGATCTGGTCTGCCTGATTGGTGCCCAGGTAAGTAGAACGGATCAATTTCCTCCCATCAGGGCTGATCTCTGCAATAAAGCCGTCTGCCCGGCCATTGTTTTTTGTCTGTAAGGTACCGGAAGTACCTGGAAAATCGGTACTCTCTGTACCGCCAGCCACGTAAATATTTCCATTTTTTGAAAAACTCAAAACATAAGCAGCATCATTTCCACTCCCTCCCAGATAAGAACACCAGGTGATGCCGGAAAGATCCGGTGGCGCCTTCAGGATGATGGCATCCTGTTGCACTGCATCACCACCGGTTGTGCCTCCAAAGACAGGTTGAAAAACACCCGGCGTAATGGGAAAACCATCTGATCCGGCATTTTGAGATTGAGTAGAGCCCACCAGAATAATATTGCCCTGTGCATCCACATTCACTTCACTCCTGGCATCATCTCCATAAAATCGCCGAAGTGAATGGGTAGTCTGTCCCTGTACGGGGGTATATTTATCCGCTATATTAACCCCATCACTTTGAGCACCTCCAATGATCAGAGAACCTACTAAACCACTCCCATCCGCCGTTAATCCGGTAAGAGTTATATCCCAACCGCCCCCGGAGCCCTGGAGCTCACCCGGAAAAGAAGAAGCTGAGTTGGTTCTGCCGGATATGATAAGCTGATTTTTACTGTTGACCACCAGGCTGTGAGGCTGTTCATCGCCACTGCTTCCCAGGTAAGTAGCAAATATCAATTTTTTACCATCGGGACTCAATTTACTTAAACCAATGTCGAAGCCGCCTTCTCCATAAGTACTGCCGCCACCCGCAAAGTTTTCCTGAAAAGCCCCCGGAGTAACAGGATAACCCGTTCCAAAGACAATACCTCCCATATAGAAATTGCCTTCGGCATCGTAAGTAGCGGTATATCCCCAGTTATCTGCCTTGGAGCCGCTGTAAGAGGCAAATATAAAATTAGGGTCAATTGTAAGGGGATAATCCGGATTGTATTGAGAACCTGCTTTAAAACTCAGAATGGTTCCCTCCAGGTGATACTTGCATTTTATTTCTACTTTTTGACCATTGATAACCTGATAGGCATAAGGCGCAACTTCTATATTGTCTCCAACATTGGTTTTAATATAAAGTTGCCCCCGCCTGAGTTGCAACTCATCGGCTCCTTTATACCGAAACCGGATTTGCTCAAGCCTGCTGCCGGGGTGCAGAATCAAGTCGTACTTTAAGCCCTCCCGGTCGGAATACAGGTGCATGTCAATATCCGGATATAAATTTTTGTAGGTAACCCCTCCGAAGGCCCTTACATTGCGTCCCCAGCGGGCCGGATCCTTCCCGATCAGGTAGTTGTAACGCGCGGAAGAAGGCCTGTCCGTAACCAGGGTTGCGTTTTTGTCAGCCTTTAAAAAATTGACCTGGTAAGCATGCCCATGAATAATAAGCGGGTGTTCGTAATCGAAAGGGCGAACGTTTTTTGGAGGGGTTGTTGCCTGGGGATCCGAATGGTGTCCCGGTCCTTTGACATAGAGTAAATGGTTGTGGTTGTCCGGTTCGTAGGTGCCATGAACACTTTCCCGGAGGGTTTCCATGTCCTTTCCGCTGAGCAGGCTGTACGTAAGGCCGTCTTTCCTCAAATAAATGTATCCGTTAGGTAATTGAGCGCGAAACAATACTTCGGGATTCCATTGCCCTTTATTTTCCTGAAACATCCCATAGTCCTGTGCATAAACATTCAAGTTCAGCAAAATCAGGCTGAAAAAGAAGGAAAAGAAAGTAAGAAGATAAAACCTTCTAAATGGTAAAGGGCAATTCATTATTACTAATCTACTTATTATTAACGTTTTGGACAAAGCTATTGTTATATCTTCATTAAGATATTCTGCTCCAAATATTTTTATCTTTTTGATTCATCAGGTAATCTTTTAGCATGGTATTTTCTTCTTTCTCCAGATCGGGATCGTTATTTAAGATTTTGTCTGCCGCGGCTCTCGCAGCCTCCAGCAACTCCCGGTCTTCCACAACATCGGCCAGATGCAGGTTTAAAGCGCCGCTTTGCCGGGTTCCCTCAATATCGCCGGGGCCGCGAAGTTCCATATCTTTTTCAGCAATAAAAAAACCATTGCTGCTTTGCACCATTACTTCCATCCGCATGCGGCTGTATTTACTGAGTTTTTCACCGGTCATCAGTATGCAATAAGACTTTTCAGCGCCACGGCCTACGCGTCCGCGCAATTGATGCAACTGAGACAGCCCAAAACGTTCAGCACTTTCAATTACCATCACGGTTGCATTAGGCACATTTACGCCCACCTCAATGACTGTGGTAGCTACCATTATCTGACAGTCCCCGGATACAAAACGTTGCATATTCGTCTCTTTTATATCTGATTTCTGCCGGCCATGCACCATGCTGATGTAATATTCCGGCTCGGGAAAGTAAGATTTAACCTGGTTATATCCGGCCATCAGGTTCTCAAAATCCAATTTTTCAGATTCCTCAATCAGGGGATACACAATGTAGGCCTGGCTGCCTTTTTTGATTTCACTCTTGATAAAATTCATTACTTCGCCCCGGTGATTTTCCGGCCGGTGGACAGTGATAATCTTTTTTCTGCCCGGGGGCAATTCATCAATAATGGAGACATCCAAATCTCCATATAACGTCATGGCCAGCGTACGGGGGATGGGAGTAGCTGTCATAACCAGAATGTGAGGCGGAAACTTATTTTTGGCCCAAAGACGGGCACGTTGTTCTACCCCAAAACGGTGTTGCTCGTCAATAATGGCTAATCCCAGGTTTTTAAAAACAACCGTCTCCTCAATAAGGGCGTGGGTACCCAACAGAATATGAATGGACCCCTTAGCCACTTCTTCCAGAAGTTCTTTCCTTTTTTTGCCTTTAATATTGCCGGTCAGCAAAGCAGCTTTTAATCCTAATTTTTCGACCTCGGAGGCAATGCTCTGATAATGCTGTTGGGCCAGGATGCTGGTGGGCGCCATCATGCAGGCCTGAAACCCATTGTCATTTGCAAGCAACATACTGAGCAAAGCCACAGCAGTTTTTCCGCTTCCAACATCTCCCTGCAGCAGCCGGTTCATTTGATGGCCGGTAAGGGTGTCCTGCCGGATTTCACGTAATACCCTCTTCTGTGCCCCGGTCAATTCAAAAGGCAGGTGTTCCTGATAATAAGTATTGAAAAAAGTACCCACCTTTTCAAACTTCCAGCCTTTTGAAGTCCGATGGCGATTGAGCCTGATTCTGAAAAAACGGATTTGCGCCAGGAAAAGTTCTTCAAATTTCAAACGCTCCCTGGCTTTCTGCTGTTCTTCCTCATTTTTAGGAAAATGTATCGCCCTGTACGCCGTCCTTCGGGGCATGAGATGCTGGTCAGTCAATAGTCTTTCAGGCAGGTTTTCCGGTAAAGCGGAGGCAGGAAGCATTTCAAACATCCTATGGGTTAATTTCCCCAATGCCCGCCCTCCGAGTCCCCATGCATTAAGTTTTTCTGTTGAGGAATAAACAGGTTCCAGATAATTTTTCCCTCCGGCATTTTCCGGGGTTAGCAATTCCATCTCCGGGTGGGCCATCTGGGGCTGTCCATTAAAAAAGGTAACCTTTCCAAAAGCATTATAAACCCGATGCAATTGCAGCGATTTCTTGATCCAGGAAATTCCCTGAAACCATACCAGGGTCATTTCTCCACTTTTGTCTTTCAGATTGGCCACCAGGCGCCTTCCCCGTCTTTCTCCCAATACCTCAAGCCGGGTAATCTTTCCGCTCACCTGCAGATATTCATTGGAGAAATTGATCTCCCGGATGAGGGAAATCTGGGATTTATCGATGTACCGGAAAGGGAAATGTACCAAAAGATCGCCAAAAGTATGAACATTTAACTCTTTGCGCAACAATTCTCCTTTTCGCGGGCCCACACCCTTTAGGTATTCAATCGGGGTAGATAATATGGAAGCGTCTTTGTTGATAATTTCCTCTTTGCTGTGTGCTCCCAAAAATAGGAAAATAAAAGGGGAAAGGGAGAAAGAGGATGTTTTTTGTTCCAGAGTAGTTTCAGGGTGGTTCCAGGGTAGTTTCAGGGGGCTGATATAGAAGAATTGGGCTTTGTGCTTTCTACTTTCTGCTTTCTACTTTGTGCTTTGCGCCTTCTGCTTTCAGCCTTCTGCTTTCAGCCTTCTGCTTTCTGCTTTCTGCTTTCAGCCTTCTACTTTACGCTTTCTGCTTCATCAATGGTGGTGGTGCAACCCGGGTACAGGCTCTTCGGGGTGGCAACTTTCCTGCTGACAGGGTTGAGAGGGGGTTTCCATTTCAAAAGTACTGTGATGGATGTTTAGCAGAGTCAGCCTGCGTTTGAGTTCTTTTTTCAAATCCGCCGTATCTGATAATGAAATGCCGGGGACAATGATCAGATGGGCCGTTAGTGCATTTTGGGTGGTGCTGATGGCCCATACGTGAATATGATGGACGTCTGCGATACCGGATACTTTAAGAATCGTTTCCCGTACATCATCCATATCAATTCCCTTGGGGACGCCATCCATGCTGAGCCGGAGGCTGTCTCTCAGCAAACTCCAGGTACTGATCAGGATTACGATCATGATCACAAAACTGATGATGGGATCCAGCCCGTACCATCCCGTCCACATAATGAGCAATCCGGCTATCACCACTCCCAGCGATACCAACGCATCTGCCGCCATGTGAAGATAAGCTCCTTTCACATTGAGGTCTTTGTCTTTCTCATGCACAAACAGGTAGGCCGTAAATCCGTTGACGAGAATACCTATTCCAGCTACAATAGCCATCACCCCCCCCCTGATAGGCTCAGGATGCCATATCCGCTGAACAGCTTCAAAACCAATCCCCCCAATGGCGATAAGCAAAATTACCGCGTTGAGAAGGGAAACCAGAATGGTGGTTTTCCGGTAACCATAGGTGAACTTATCATTGGGCTTCACTTTGGCCAGGCGAAAAGCCAACAATGCTAATGCCAAGCTGGCCACATCAAAAAGATTATGACCCGCATCTGACAACAAAGCCAAAGAACCTTGCCAAAAACCCGCCCCTGCTTCAATTACAACAAAAAGCAGGTTCAAAATAATCCCTATAACAAGTCCTTTCCCTACACTGGAGGGGGCTACTCCCTGATTATGTTCATGAACATGCGCCATTTGTTACAAAGAAACAATAAAAAGCGGAATTCTGTTTAGATACTCAATTACGCCTTGCCTCCGTCATCGGCCATAATCTTTTGAAATTTGCTTTTCAAATCAGGGTTATTCTGTATGGCCACAGCGATTGCCTGGAATCGTTCCACGCTCAGACCGCTGGATTTGATTAAATCCGCTCTTCTTTTCTCCATTTCGGGCTGCTTTTTATCCAGCTCTTTTTTGATCTTCTTAAAAGTTTTCAATTCCTCCTTGTCCGCATTTAGTTTTTGATGCTGCATTTTAGCCGTCTGGAGTTCATTGAACCGTTGCAATTTCATCCCGTCCTTTTCAATTACCTTAACCATTTCTTGTTGTTCCTTTTGGCTTTCTGCCTGGACTTTTGGATATACCGAAGCAAATTGTTTTAATTCCTTATCTGATACTTTAGTATTTTGCTGGTTTTGTTCCAGGTTCTGTAGCTGCTGCCGTTGCCCGGATTGTTCTTCCTCCTGCTGTTGGAACGGCTGTTGCTGTTGGGTCCGTTGTTGCTGCATGGGGGACTGCTGCGGCGTAGGCTGTTGCATGGGCTGTTGTTGAGGCATCGGTTGAGGCTGTTGTGGCACCTGTGCAGAAACCAGGCCGGTTGCTCCCATGAAGAATAAACTGAGTGCAATTGCCCCCATCTTTTTTGTGTTAATCATAATGAATCCTCCTTGCTTAATTTTTAATGATTATGAGGATCGAGGTGCGAATAACATGCCGAAAATGAAAGATGATGCTATTTTTAGAGACCTTTAACAATGGCCAATCTCTTTTTTAACGAATAAATCCTTCTATACAGTACGCTATAATTAAATACGTTTAAGCAGATACATTTTACCCGCTCAAAATGGAATTTCTGATGAAATCTTTCAAGAAAATAAAGATTCCTTTTCCGCCGATAACGTCTTTTAAGAAAAGCGCTAACCATCAATTCTTTAAAATGGTAAAGCACAACCTTAAGTTGTTTAAGATAAAACCTGCTAATGCCTGTTTTTTGCTCGTGGTTTTTGATTAGGAAATGATAGACATCCAATACATCGAGGGCAGGCGTACTCTCCTCAATAAACCTTTTACAATATGTCCATGTCATTCTTTCGGAGGGAATAAAATGCAAAAATTGCAACTGTTGATCATACCAGATATCGTATCCTGCAAGTGCAATAGCATAACACAATTCATAATCTCCGCCGGAAGTAAGTCTATCCTTTTTTCGATCTGACAGGATAAAAGAAAAATTGACTTTTTTTAAAACTAAAAAAACCTTTTTCCGGATAATTACTCCGGCGCCATGCACATAATGAGTTCTACCACTTTTTTCAGACTGAGGACCGCTCCCGTAGATATAAAAATCATCCGGCCAATAATCAGGCATTTCTTCCCATTCAGGTTCACCATATCCGCCCAAAGCTCCCACCTCCGGATGAGCAGCGAACAACCTGTCGGCAACAATAAGATAATCCTCATTCAGACGGTTGTCATCATCACAAAAAACCAGATATTCGTATTGAGCAAGGCTAATCCCCCTCTCCCTGGCAGCAGAAAGACCGGGAGTATCTTCTTTTTCAATAACCAACTTAAAAGGTTTCTCCTCATTTTTCCATACTTCTTTCGCTGTATCAACGGTGTTATCGGTACAACCATTATCAATGATAATTATCTCCACCTCCATATCTTCCAGCACACGCAGCCGGGCCAGGTTGCGAAGCGTTTTGGGCAGCACCTCTGCACTGTTGTAACAACAAACGACAATAGAAAAACCTTGCATAATCTTGTTTTGAACCTGACGGACTCATCTTTTGATTCCTGTAAACATTTTTAAATAGAGCTTTGATGCCTGAAAAAGAACCTGTATATTCGGTGAAAGATTCAGCGCTTCTTTTATCTGGTTCTTCGTCCCCTCCTTGTTTTGATATCTGCCCCATAGCTTTCTTGCCGTATGGATGGCATAACCCGCGTAAAATCTTGTGGCATCCTTTTGTATCATCTGCCATTGGTTTGCATTAAAATACCTTTTTGAGGTTTGCATCACCTGCTTCAGGTCCCGGATATTTTGTCCGGTTGATATATATTTTCCGCTGATAGAATCGTCATGCTTTCGATATTCCGCCAGTATCTCCGGTATGTAACCTGTCGGATAGTGAGCTGCAATCCGCATCCACATTTCCCAATCTTCTCCATAATGTACACCATAAAAGCTACCCAACCGCTCATACACGGACCTTCGCACAACCATTGCAGGCGTTTGAATGCGTTGTTTGCGCGCTAACTTTTCCAGCCAGTTTTGCAGTATTCCTGCTTCAGGTCTTTCGAGTTCGCTAACCATTTCCTCCTCATTAAACTGATCAACGGAGCGATATCGACAAAAAGCCGCTCCCATTTCGGGATATTTTAAAAATAGTTCCTTCATCTGGTTATAAAATCCGGGCTTCACCTTATCATCTCCATGCAACAAATGAATAAGCCGGCCCCGACTCCGGTTAATACAGGTTTCAAAATTACGCAAACTCCCTACATTGATTTCCTGCCCGAAATAGAAAACCCGGCCCTTCCCTATTGTCTTTACTAACTGTCGTACGTTCAAGTCCGAACTTGCATCATCACATACTTCAATTTGCATTTCCTCGGGCCCGGGAGCTTGTTGTAAAACACTTTCAAGCGTTTCGGCCAAATATTTTCCACAATTATAAGCAGGAATCATAACGGACCATAATGGCCGTCCATTCACTGTATTCCCGGTTATTGGTGAAATAGACGGCGGCTTAAGAGGCGTTCGGACTAACGGAGGCATAGGATTTTTTTATTCTGTTTAAAAATAAGGAAAGTACCATTGAAGGTCGTTTGTAAAATAATAATAATTTAATCATCTTTTTTAAAGGAAGCTGTCTTCCCATTTCTTTTAGGATAAGTTCCTTTTTAAATTTCCACATATACCTGAGGTCTTTCGCTCTTCTATTGGGGTTTTCAGTAATCAATATCTTCTCGGAAAGTTCGTCTAATAGCGTTATACATTGCTCCAAAATGGACAGGTCCTTTTTCTCAATAATCGGCCCCATATCATAGCGATAACAGGCTAAAAATTCTACAGGCAATTTAAAGGCCGTTCCCAGGTAAAATTGAAAGTTCCGGTTTAAGACGCGTAAACTAAACTCTTCGTACTCTTTCTTTTTAACTACCGTATTCAAATTCGAATCATGAATGCGATACCAAATCAGGGGTTCTTCAAGGGTATGGATTTTATATACCCGGCTTAGCCTGAGAAACAGATCATAGTCTTCTGCATATTCCAACTGGTACCCTCCTATGCTTTGCACTTTGCTTTTCCGGAACATGATAGCTGAATGATAAATACAACATTCAAAATTCAGGTTATAATAGACGTGCCTGCTGTAAATTCCCTCAGATTTCACAAACTTCCCGTCTTTATCCATAATCTTCACCCAACTATCTACCATAGCACAAAGGGGATTTCCCTTCAGATAAGCCGTCTGTTTTTCCAATCGCCAGGGATGGCTGATATCATCGGCATCCATACGGGCAATAAACTCATGAGACGAAAGCGTGATTCCTTCATTCAAACTATATTTCAAGCCCCTGTTCTGTTCATGCTTTATCAGCCTGATTCGCGGGTCAGTGTAGCATTGAATCAAGTCTGAGGTTTCATCGGTAGAGCCATCATCAATAATCAGAAAATCAATATCCTGGTAAGATTGTGTTAGTATGCTTTCTATTGCTTCCCGGATATAACGTGCTGCATTATATACCGGCATAAGCACTGTGACTGTAGGCATCTCTTTCACCGATTGGTTAATTTTGACTTTATTTTATTTAAAAAAGGATTCTTATAAGGCCATAAAGCTTTCTTTAATTTTCGGCGAACCTCGGCAGAAGCTATTTTTTCCTTTAACAAATAGCGATTAAGCCACTTTAAGAAAAAGTAACGTACTTCATGGTAATTAACTGCCGTTTGAGACATAATAGAGTCTGGCCTTTGCCGGTAGCGGTCAAGCGCAAGAGAGGAAATAAAAATGGGTTCATGTAAATAGAGCTTCATGAAAAAAGCCTGATCTTCATACATCTGATATTTCCCTGTAAAACCTTCTTCAAAACCTTTGTATTGAAGTGCAACCTCTTTTTTCACCATGACACTACAAGGGCAGGGAGCGGCGCCTTCTCCAAGAGGATAAAGCATTAACGCAGGTTGGGGAGGCATGGAGACCTGATCCTGCAAGCCCCCCACCTTAATAACGACATCCTCCCTCCGGGAATCAGCCCAGCTATACCAATATTGTGAAGCTCCGCAGATCAGAGCTGCCTGTGGAAACTGACTGGCAATTGAAACCTGATAAACCAGTTTCCCGGGTAACCAAAAATCATCCGCATCCAGCAAAGCCAGGTAGGCGCCTTTTGCTTGCTTTATCGCCAGGTTACGGGAAGCAGGCAATCCTTTATTAACCCCGCCGGGGTGTTGAAAATAACGAATCCTATCCGGGAAATCCCGTACATATTTCAATGCAATCCCGACACTGTCATCTGATGAGCCGTCATCAACCAGTACTATTTCCCAGTTTTTATAAGTTTGACTGAGTACACTTTCAATAGCCTCCTCAAGATATTTAGAAACATTATAAAACGGGATGATCACGGATATAAGGGGATTGTTCATCTGATTGACTTTTTAGGGTAAAAGTATCGGTATAATTGCTCTTCAAAGGTTCTTCCATCCCAGTCTTTAACCCATATCCGGGGCAGGCAGAGCAAGTCTGTACCCGGTCGAACAACTCCGCCGGCGGTTGTACAAGCAGAAGTAAATCCTGCCTCTCTGGCTATTGCCTTCGTAGTCTCATTATAGTGGCCATGAGGATACGCAAAACTGGTTATTCGGGCGCCAGTGCATTTTTCTAACTGCACTTTGCTTTCTGTTATTTCATGGCGCTGAATCGCTTCAGTTTGCAAGCCAAGGGCAGGGTGATGTACACTGTGAGCGCCCAGTTCAAAGCCCTCTTTAACCAATTCCCGAATTTGCAAATCAGACATTTTCCCAAAATTTTTGTTTAGCCCTTCCAGAGTATTTTTGTCAAAAGCGGTCAACTGATCAGTGATGGCTTTCTGTTCTTCCGGATTCTTCTCTTTTATATAAGCGCTTATCTCAATATAAAGCCTGCACCTGTCTGTTGGTGGTTTCATTGTATTGGCAGACCAGCCGTTTTCCAGTTCCGGATTTTGAATTTTGACAAATATAGGAATGAGATCGGGTAAATACTTCTCTCTTATCGCGGAAGCCCATTCCCCGGGTAATTTTTTACTATACCAGAACAGATGATCCAACAACTCCCACCAGAAAAAATTTTCCCCTGCCAGAATTTGGGTTGGCAGGTAGAAGGTAGCAGGAAATTCATAATGACGCAAGAGAGGCGCCGCGCACTCGTAATTATCCAGATAACCATCATCAAAGGTAATCAACACCCTCTTTTTATTTCCTGGTTTTTGAAAACCTGCTTTTTCTAACTCTGAAAAAGGATGTACCTCGTAATCCCTTTTTAATACTTGTAAATGTTGCTGGAAATGTTCCGGACTGACAGCGGTCTCCCACGGGTCAGACTTAGTATCTCTGATCTGGTGATACATCAGAATGGCCGTGTTATTCGGTATCGCAGAAGAGAAAAGACGCTTCAATTTCTTTGTTCCAAACATCCGCTTCTGTTTAATTTTTTATTGCTTTTGCAGTAATGATTACCTGATAGTGCGGATCGTGATTATCTTTTTCGCCTTTGCTTATTTCATTTTGTCCCATCCCATATAAAAAGGCAGTGGCGGCCAGTACATTGCCATGAGTCTCTACCTTAATGTTTAATGGCTCAAAATGGGTCGTCAATAACCTTGAAATAGCTCTGCCCGTAAAAGACCAATACCAGGTGTCTCCCCATTCTCCATAATCAATTTGTGAAATTCCCGGAGAAGTCAACAGTAAGGTTCCACCCGTTTTTAGTATTCTGTAGCAGTGTCTGACAGCAGCCTGAAAATCATAAATAAGGTGAAGCGTTTGTGTCAGGATTATGCAGTCAAATTGATTGGAGGGGATATGATCCGCTTTACTAAGGTCTCCGATTATCGTTGCATCCGGATTGGAATCATCAATGTACAAAACTTCACTCTTTTCAACACGATCCCCACCATAATGCCGAGTATAAGCGTTATCACCGATCTCCAGGACCCGCCCCCTTATTCTATCCTTATTTTCCTGTAAAAAATGTTCAATATAATAACGATCAACCGGCCCTCC
>CAYRBD010000002.1:35186-45881 GCA_964422465.1 uncultured Chitinophagaceae bacterium | reverse complement strand
CATACGCCGGTATATTTCCATCGCGTAATACCTGTTCCAATTCCGCTTTCCCTGATGATAACTCTCTACAGCCAATAAATCTCCAGCAGTGGGCTTATTTTTATTTAAAACTCTTTTAACCTGTTTTATCATCAAGCCAATATCCCCGGACATATTCTGAGTATGTATCCGGTAGGCTGCCAACTCTTTGTTGTGGCTAAATACCGGATAATTTTTCGCAAGCCGCAGATAGAGGTCATAATCTTCACAAGCCGGCAACAGTTCATCAAAAAGGAAAAGGTCAAACACCTCCCGACGATACATTACTGCAGCGTGCATTCCTATATAGTTTCCGCGAAGCAGCGCCTGATAATGGTCTTTTTCAGGGGCCGGTTCGTCATAAGTCCAGATAAGTTTTTTGTTTTCATCCACCCGATCATGCCGGCCGGATACAAAAGCGCTCTCCGGATGTTTAAACGCGTAACTCAAATTTTTCTCAATAGCAACCGGATATAGCAGATCATCCGCATCTAAAAATACAATAAAGTCGCCATTACAATTTTGTAAGCCCTTGTTGCGAGCCGCAGCCAAACCTTTGTTTTCCTGAAAGATATATTCCACCTGTGGATAATGAGAAATTAGATTCCGGGTATGATCGGCAGAGCCGTCATCTACCACAATAAGTTCAATGGCATCATAGGTCTGACTTAAAACGCTTCCTATGCTATCCGGCAAATATTGTGCGTGATTATACGTGGTGATAATTACCGAAACAAGCGGGGCTTCATTTTCATTTCTTTTCTGATATACAGGATAAACTAATCTCTTAAAATTATGATGTTTATAAAAATAAAATATACCGGAAAAGTACCCTTTTATTTCCATGAACAGAGTATCATATTTCGCCGTATTCCGGTAGCGAATCTTTAAGAGCAGAGACAGGAAATAATGAACAGGTAAAGTTTTGTACAGATGATAAAGGTTGCCGCGATGGCCATAACGTTGGTGTTGAACGAGCATAGATGCCGCGGCACCACGGAGATAAAAAAAGATTTGTTTTTTTAATTCTTTTTTCTCTTGGCGGTGTGTGTGATAGGCTATGGCCCTCGGCGTATAATGGATAGTCCATCCCTCAGCCATCAGACGGTACCACATTTCGGAATCTCCATTACAACCCGCGGCTCCTACATCCAGCCGGGGATCAAATCCACCGGCCGTTTGTAAAGCTGAACGACGAAAAGCCATGCTGGCTCCGGCTCCGATTTCCCAGGCGGGTACCCCTTTTTTCAAATGTTTCTTAAAATAGTCAATATCGTAATAATGGTCCTTATAGCCCCGGTTAAAAGACCAGTACTTTTCAAATAATACCTGGGCTTCGGTGTCTAACTTTTCGGCAAACACCAGACTGGTAACCGCCTGCACCCGTGGGTGATCAAAAGCCATTACCAATTGTATCAACCAGTCTTTGTGAAGCCTGACATCATCATCGGTATAAGCTACAATGGGAGCCGTTGCCTGCCGCCATCCTGTATTTCTGGCATGATCCAGACCTTTCCTGCTTTCCAATATATATTTAACCCCGGGATACCGGGATACTAAATTTTTCGTTTTATCATTTTCCGGTGCATTATCTACCACAAGTATTTCTTTCGGATGAAACGATAACCTGGATAGAGAATCCAGACACTTCCTAAGCGCGTCCGGCCTGTTTCTGGTACAAATAACTAAAGAAACTTCAACCGGAGAAGCTGTTCTTAAAGCATGATAACCTTTTAGCAGCATTTCCATCAAACCAGCAAAATCTCCCCACTGTTTATTTCCCCAATGAGTTTGCAGTTCTTCAAATAATACTTCTTTCTGCCGGGAACAATAAAATTGGAGTGCCGGAAAAACAGAGCCCCAAATAAGAGATAAATTGGACTCAATCCCCTCCAGAACCTTGTCTTTAGGGCGCCAACAGTGGCCCAGGGGAATAGCACCCCACCAATAATGCTGATACTCATTTTCAACTTGTTGCCTATTCTGGAAACCATTTAATGCCAAGTTTCTCAGATCAACGGACCGAACCAGGATTGGAAAATCTTTCTCCATGATAACAAAAGTTAACGAGGCTTAAGCATATTGTTTTTTTGCCGAATCAGGACAGGGAAGTCTGGCCTCACTGCCCCCATCCATTTACCTTGCCATTGGATATCTCCACGAAAATCCGCCACTTCAAAAATCAGGCATTTTTCCAGATAATAGATGGGTTCTTTAGTATTTTTCACAAAGATGATAGAAACGTAATAATCTCCATCGTTTAAAAATCCCCCCGGAATGGTACAGGCGCCTTCATAATCCCCCACCGTCATTTTTTGAGACACGGAAGGGACATCAAAAATACATTCTCCGGAATAAGTAAAAAGATGTATCCCTACACTTAAGTTGATTACCTCCGCAAGATTAGCAAATTCAAAGTGAATATGGAGCGGCGTTCGCACGTCAATAGCAGCATTTGCTGAAGGCAGTTCAGGTTCAAGTTTAATCTTTTTTAATCGAATGGTCTCATTTCCCGGGGCCTCTGCTGGGACGTCCCAACGTTGGTAGAAGTTCTGCTTGCCCAATACTTCATAATAACTGTTTACCACTTTTTGCGGATGTCCTTCATCTGCTATTTTCCCTTCTTTCAGTAAGATCACCCGGCTGCACAATTGGAGCACTGATGATATATTGTGGCTGACAAAAAGAATGGTGCATCCTTGTTTCGAAATGATTTCCCGCATCTTTTTCAGGCTTTTCTCTTGAAATTCTGTATCTCCAACCGCCAATACTTCATCCAGCAATAAAATGTCGGGGTCCAGGTGAGCGGCAACCGAAAAGGCCAGACGAACATACATTCCTGATGAATACCTTTTTACAGGGGTATCAATAAACTTTGAAATACCAGAAAAGTCAACAATTGAATCAAATTTCTGCCTAATCTCACTGTTGCTCATGCCCAGGATATTCCCATTCAGGAAGATGTTTTCCCGACCAGTAAGTTCTTCATGGAACCCGGTTCCCACTTCAAGCATACTGGCCACCCTGCCGTACCCTTTTACCGTTCCCCGTGTGGGCCGGGTGACACGCGACAAAATTTTTAACAAAGTGGACTTACCAGCCCCATTTTTTCCAATAATTCCCAAAGCCTCTCCCCTCCGGACCTTGAAATTAATGTCCTGCAATGCCCAAAAAGCCTGCTCCTCCGACTTTTCAGATATATTGTTGCCGGTCGGCATTTCAGCCTTTTTACGAGACCTGCCGTTGATGCTCCTAACCCACCATTGGTGAATTTCTTCCTTCAGGCTTCCGGCATTGATGTCGCCCAGTTTATATTGCTTCCAGATATGATCTACTGTAATAATTGCTTGCTCCATGAAAACATTTCTATTTCAAATGATATCCATTACTTTCCCATCTCTCAAATTAAACAAAATGACCCCCACTACAAAAACCACTATTGAGAAAATTAACGAATAAGCCAGGTGCGCCGGATCATGCAAGCCGCTACCCAGGAAGGCATACCGGAAAAATTCCATAACCGGTGCAACCGGGTTTAAAAGCAACAGCGTCTGATATTTCCCGGGAACCAAAGACATTGGATAGATAACCGGGGTGGCAAACATCCAAATGCGAATAAGAAAGGACAAAAGGTTATGCAGATCGCGATACCGAACGGACACTGCAGTAAAAATAAGTCCTATGCCCATGCTCATCAGCGCCAGAATGAAAATCAAAACAGGAAACAGGAAAACAAAGTAATTAGGATGAACAACCGCGCTGTTTCCCATGTACCAGAAAAAAATAATCAGGTAAATGCCAAACTGAATACCCAATCTTGCCAATTGGGATAAAACAAGGGAACAGGACACCACAATTCTTGGAAAATACACTTTGCTGAATATATCAGAATGACTGTTGTAGGTATAAGATACGGCAGAAACGCTTTCAGAAAAGAAAGTCCACAAGATCACGCTTCCAAAATAGAACAACAAGCCCGGCTTCCCGGAAGTAGAGATACCCACGACATTTTTAAAGATAACCACGTAAACCAGCGCCGTGAGGAGGGGCTGAATGAATATCCACAGGCTCCCCAAGAGGGTCTGCTTATAGGAAGCCAAGAAGTCTCTTCGTACCAAACGAAGCAATAGTTCCCGGTATTGCCAAATTTCCCGGATATAGAAATCGGGGTATTTAGTACGAGAGGAAATTTCCCAGGAAGGCCGCATTCAGATATAATTTTTTTAAACCTGCCTGCAAGGTATTAATTAATATTATCATTATTTGAAGGAGTTCAATATGAGGTTTTATTGCAGCCTAAACCGGATAGGTAAATCATACTGTACCCGCACAGTCTTGTTGTTTTGTTTCCCCGGAATCCATTTAGGCATCTTTTTAACGACACGCATAGCTTCTTCTTCCAATCCGCCCCCTTTCCTGTTTCCAACCGTTTTTATATTGGTTAATGAACCATCTTTTTCAACAATAAACTGTACAATTATGGTACCCTGAACCGCGTTTTCCCTCGCAGCTGCCGGATATTTTATGTTTTCTCGCAAATACCTCATCAGGGCATTTTCCCCACCTGGAAAAGAGGGCATTTCTTCTACAGACTGAAAGACCTTTTGGCCTGAAGATGAAGCAGCCGCATGTTTCGCCTGAGGCAATGGGACGGTGTCCTTCTCCATCGGCCCCTGCAGCATAAACCGGATAGGCAGGCTGTACTGCACTGCAACTTTCTTACCGTTTTGCCTGCCGGGATGCCATTCAGGCATTTTTTTGACTATCCGTATGGCTTCTTCATTCAGGCCTCCCTTTTGCTTTCGTGTTACCGCTCTAATGTTTTTCAGTTTTCCGGTTGGACTTATGACAAACTGAACCACTACCGTCCCCTGAATGCCCTGCTCTTTGGCTTCAACCGGATATTTAATGTTTTGTCTCAAATATTTCATCAGGGCAGCCTCCCCACCCGGAAATTGAGGCATCTGTTCTACAAACATAAATACATTCGAAGTGTCTGCAATACGCGTACCGGCTTGCAAAGAGGATGGAGGGGGCGGTGGCGGTGGAACCGCTTTTTTAGAATAACCCGTAACATAGAGTTCATTGATAGATTCTGGTTTGGGATACAGCACAATATTTGAAATCGTTTTATTTTTAGGTACCTGAATGGTAATAGAATTATAGCCTATTCTGCTGATCCTTAAAATAGTCCCCGGTCCTACATTTAAACTAAACTTCCCATTATCGTTTGTGATAGTTCCATGCGATGTGCCCTGAACCAGAATATTAGCGCCTCCGATTGGAGTTCCGTCAGTGGATTGAATAATACCGGTAAGCGTGGTGTCTAATACAGCTAATATCTTAGTTGATTGCGGCTCCACCTTCTCTGGTTTTATCTTATCAATGGTATGATCAAGTTTATTTCTTAAGGAGAAAGAGGAAGCGAAAAATACAGCTCCTGCAAGCGCCGGAATAAGGAGAAGATAGCTCCACAGGTTTCCTTTGCCTTTTCCTTCTTTTTGTAACATGGTTAATCTTTTCCGCAGATGAGATTGATGGGAAAAAGGATGAACAAGCGTTAAATCCGCTGACTGAAAAGACTCACTAACAAGTTTTTGAGCATATTCCGACAGATCAACAGAGCGGATAGTTGAAGCATCTGCAAGATACTCGTGAATCATTTTCAAAGCTTTCTGATAGAGATAAATAGCAGGATTAAACCAACAGATCACTTTTAGAAGTTCCATCAGCAGGTTATCCAGAGAATGTTTTTCACGAATGTGTACCTGTTCGTGTTTATAAATGCTATCCGGTATATCTGCCGGAGCAAAAAGAAAATTCAAAAAGGAAAATACCTCCCAATGATCGGGGATAACGACATGAATATACCCTTTATGAGACACCTGCCTGAATCTGCCTGCGAGACGGTAGAGCTTTAAGAGTTTTCTCAAAAATAAAACCCCTGAAAGAATAACCCCCAGCCAATAAACCCCCGATAACACCAACCACAATGGGAAATGGGAGGAGGGCGCCGACCCTGAACTTGAAAGTACCATCCCGGTACCGCCGGAGGCGGTGACGAGCGCAGTAGAATCCACAAGCGTAGAAGGAGAAGGAACAATTATCCAGGGTAAAACCGCCGAAAAGGCTATCCCTGCTAATAATAAAAACCTGTTGAACTTTAAGGTGGTCTTTTTACTGAAAAAAAGATAGTAAAGCCCTGTCCAAAGACAGATATACAGGTTGAACAACAAGAGATAAGTGAAGTTCATGACTCTTTGTTTTTAAAGTTTTCCAATAACTCAATTATTTTTCCTGCTTCCCGCATATTGAGATTTTTTTTATTGACAAAAAAAGAGACCAGACTTTCTACAGAATTGTCAAAATAGCTGTTGAGGAGGCGCCCGGCTTCAAAGTTTTTGTAAGCTTCCCGGGAGATGAGCGGATAGTATTGGTGGGTGTTGCCGTACACCTTGTAGCCTATAAATCCTTTCCGGACCAGAATACGTACAATAGTTGAAACCGTGCTATAGGCGGGCTTCGGCTTAGGTATTTGGGCAAGCATGTCTTTTACGAAACCTTTTTTCAAATCCCAGAGTACCTGCATAATTTGCTCCTCCGCGCGGGTGAGCTCTTTGATTTTATTTGACATTCTTAAATTGTTTTATATCAAAGATACAACTAAATATTTAACTAAACAACTAAAAAATTAAATATTTGCTCAATAGAATTCCCGACTTCCAATTTTTGAATGGTTGTAAGGACTGGAATTGACTAAAGATCAGAGGGTAAACCCTGCTTTTACCACAAAACGATTAAAAGTATATTTAAAATCCTCTACCTGGGTATTGGAGGTTGGCCCTTCAGGTTCCGGTATTCCCTGATTCCCTATAGACCGGAGGTAGCGCATTTTCATGGTTTCCAGCGAATATCCAATGCTGATTTCCCAACTATGATTGCTTTTCCGGCTTCTAAATCGTTGTCCGATTCCGGTATTCAGATACCATCCGGGTATCTTTTTATCAGGTGCTCTTTGAAATTTATATTGTGATCTTTTGGGCCAGGGGTTTGATATTCCTACATCTGCATAAACAAATGGGGTGGTCTTTTTAGGTGACAAGTCGGCTTTAAGGTCAATAAAAACAGGCAGGGAACGAATGGTGTAATGATCCAATGCCACTCCTAAGCCCGCATAATAACGGTAATGAAAGCGATATCCTATCGTACTTTGAAGCTGGTAACCGCTCTGGTCCCCAAAATACCCTCCGAAGGTGGTCGTATTGTACCAGCCGTTTTTCGTTAAGGGATAAGCTGGCTTTTCAGCACTAATCTTTTTCACTTCTGCACGGTCAAAAACCCACACACTGCTGTCCCTGGTACGAACGGCTATTTTAGTACTGTCTTTTAGAGAGATCAAGGTACCTTGTACCTCGGTAAGTCCCAAATCGTTTTTTAAGATGACAATACTGGTTGTTCCCTTTTTTTGAGCCGGAACACTTGCAGGCCACAGGCAAATGACCAGGAAGATCAGTTTGTTACGCCATTTCCAGCGATTTGTACTATTTAAAACCGGGTTCATCATTCCGAAACAATATTGATTTTACTTAATAACTCCGGATATTCAAAATCCTGATAATCATATTGATACAATCCGTTTTTTGCTACAACAAGGAGAGTTCCATTTAAGGGGATAGCATCGAAAGCTTTTACTCCTTTCACTGTAGTTACTATTTTAGGATTATTTTTATCCGAAACGTCTATGAATCGTATTCCCGATTCAGGATCACATACAAAAAGTTTGTTTTCATCAATGGCGAGACCTTTTGGGCCGGTCAGAGACAGTTTACTTTCCAGAATGGGGTGGTCTATATTGCTAATATCAATGATTTGAAGTTCGTTCAGCTTTTGGTTATTTCCCCTGCAGGTGGTACCGGTACTCAGCGTCACATAAGCATAGTCGTCCTGAGCTACTACGGGGTCGCAAGCAAAAAAGTGCATAAATTGACTTTTACGGACCGGCATTCCCGGATCAGTGGCATCATAGATATACATGCCATTATTGGCGCCTACAAATAAATATTGTTTATAAGGAAAAAGGGTTTCAATATTCCATCCTATCCGAATAGCGTCGGTCAGGGTGGGGGAAGATGGATATGAAATATCATAAAGAGAAAGACTGTCATTGCCTTTTATCGTGTAAAGGAAATGACCGAAAGTGGTAAATTTTGCCATAGAACCTCCTGTGCTGACAGAGGGAGCCGTTGATTTTGAAACCATACCCGGGACAATAAAAGATGCATCAGACGAAATGCTATAATACCATCCTGATTGTGGAAAGTGGCTACCACAATCTTCTTTTACCAGGGTATCTCTTTCATTAAAACCGATGATCACTCCCTGTCCGTTTGGGTCATCACTAAAGCCATAATTGTAGCTACGCGGAGGAAAGACGTTTTTAAGCCGTTTTTCTACTCTTATATGGGAAGGATCACTAATATCAAGCGCAATCATATCGGTATAGCTGTCGGCATAGAGAATGTTTCCTCTGGCAGCTATGTCCAGATTGCCGGGAATATCAATAAAAGCCAGGTTCTTTGGGGAAGAAGGGTCGCGGTCATCAATGATGTGGATACCCTTATTAACTTCATTAAGAAAGAGGTAGCCGTGATGGTAGTATATTTTTCCTGTCTGACGCAACTCATGTGGTTCTTCAGCTTTTACAGCACTCCTGATTTTGCTCATGGGCTGATAAATGGGGGTATAAACTTTGTAACGGGAAGTGTGAGTACAATGGTCCTTTAAGCAGCCGGGAGAAATCAGCAGTAAAGATAAAATCAAAAGCAGTAAGATTGGGTTGGAAAAGGTAAAATACGTTTTCATCATAGGCCTCCTTTTTTGAATAAGACAATAAAAAGCCGCAAAACGTTGCATGAAGTTAAAAATTCTTATTATTCAACCTGTATTTTAGCGTCTAAGCTCCTTTTATATTGTGTGTTCCGGCTTCATTACCTGTTCCTCACTGCTTCACCTCCCACTCTTCCAATTGCTTTACCCGCTTTTTAACAAAGGCTGTTATTTCTTTTTCGTTGCCACTTTTTGGAGCCTTTTGATGTTTCAAATAACGCCTGTAATATCGAAGCGCTGCTTTATAATTTTCAAATTGTCCATCATATATTCTGGCTTTATTATAGAGCTGCACCGGCTTTCTAAAAATGTAATAAGCCGTATCATATTGTTTCAGCGCCCGGCTGGGCTGGTGCATCAGGATGAAAACCTCTCCTTTGGTACTAAAATAATTATCGGCAGCCTCATCCAGCGCCATGTGAATACAAGCGTTTAAAGAAGAAAGCGCGTTTTTATATTGCTTTAGCGCTTTATAAGACAAGGCTTTCAGGTATAGTACGGTTTGGGTTCCCGATTTATTCAGGATCAAATAATTACAGGTAGCAATGCACGAATCGTAATTTTTTATATTAAAATAAGAAATAGCCGTCATCAGAAAAGGTTTCTGACTAAAAAAGTGCATGGCTTTCAGCTTGTTTGCCAGTGGAAAAACAAGAGAATAATCTTCCTGCTCGTAGGCAGAACGTATGCGGAGGATGAGCAACCGGGCCTGAAGGGAGTCCTTTTGAAGCGCCCGGTCCAAAATAGAGTCAGCCTTTTGGTACAATTCCTGGTTGATCCAGTTGATAGCCAGACCTGCTGTAACCTCCGGATCATTGGGATTAATCTGATAAGATAATTTATAATACCAGCCGGAGGCCGCTTCATTCCCTGTCTTTTGAAACAGTTCTGCCAGCTTTTTGTAATAATTAGCCTGTCCGGGCTTTGTTTCCACCAGGCGACAAAAGTATTTTATGGCCGAAGGATAATTCCCTTTACTGGCATTGATTGTGCCTAAATAATACAACGCCCCGGAGTTGGCAGAATCAGACTTCAGAAGGCGTTCAAAACAGCCGGATGCTTCTCCCAGTTGGTTACTCATGTAATAGGAATAGCCCAGGAGGGAGAGATAACGGCTGTCTGCAGTATCAGGATTGATCATAAGCTGAAGATATCTAACAGCCTTTTCATATTGCTGGCTTTGGAAGTATTGTACCAGTCGCCTATCCATGAGAGAAGAGCTGTCTTGTGAAAACACCGGATGCAGGATAAGGAGTAAAAGGAGAGACCCAAGTATTTTCTTCATGATTGAAAATATTATTTTGTCCACAGAGGCGCCAGAAAAGCGATTGACAAGCCTCGTTTTTGATTTTCAAATATACAGCTAATTATTTAATTATACAACTAAATTTTTAGCTAAAAGAATCAAAAAAAATCAGTCAAAGAGGCGTCTTGATCTTTCCCGGATAGGGACATAAAAGAAATCAGGATAACTTATTGGCAACATGGTTTTTCATGCCGGAAAAACCTGAAGAAAGCCGGTTGCTTTCTCTTCTTTTTTTGACTGGAGGTATTACCTGCTTCATTGCTTTCCCACGCACTATAATGGCCTGCTTCCTGCAGCGCTGTATTGATAGCATCCATTGAAACGCCCTTCTCCATCCGCACAACAGCCTGTCCGCTCTCCAGCAGAACCCTGGCATCCGCAACACCGGGCAAGCTCCTAAAAGCAGCCGTCACATGAGTGACACAATTCTCGCAAGACATGCCTTTTATGGCATAGAGCTTTGTAACCATAGCTGTACAAAGATA
>CAYRBD010000002.1:22372-35086 GCA_964422465.1 uncultured Chitinophagaceae bacterium | reverse complement strand
AGTACACTTTATGGCAACACGTAGAGATTTTTTGAAACACTCCGGCTTATTGGCCGGTAGCCTGATGGCCGGTTCATCCTTTCTGGAATCCTGTGCCTCTGGTCCGAAAAAATACCATTATAAACCCGGTCTCCAGCTCTATACGGTTCGGGAAGCGATGGACAAAGACCCTAAAGGCAGCCTGGCTAAAGTAGCCAAAATCGGTTATAAACTGGTAGAGTCTGCCACTTACACCGGCAGTGAAAAATTTTATGGGATGGAGGTACCCGAATTTTCGTCAGTTTTAAAAGATAATGGACTGGTAATGCCCAGTGGTCATTATGCACTTGGAAACCCCAATATTAAAGGTACCATCTTAAGTGACTGGGAAAAAGCAGTGGATGATGCTCACAAGATGGGGATGAAATATATGGTATGTGCTTATCTCTCCGAAGAAGAAAGAAAAACACTGGATGACTACAAGCAACGGGCAGAAGACTTCAACAAGGCAGGTGAGATTTGTAAAAAGGCAGGCATTCAGTTTTGCTATCACAATCATAATTTTGAATTTCAAAAAATAGATGGGCAGGTACCTTACGAGTTGCTTCTTAAAGAAGCAGATAAAGACCTGGTAAAAATGGAGATGGACATTTATTGGGTTACTTATGCGGGTTATGATCCTCTTGCCTTATTTAAAGAACATCCGGGAAGGTTTATCTTGTGGCATGTAAAAGATATGGCCGATACGCCGAAGAAGAATTTTACCGAAGTGGGAAATGGGGTAATCGACTGGCCGAAGATTTTTGCAAAGGCAAAAGAATCCGGGATGCAACATTTCTTTGTAGAACAGGATCAGTGCCCGGGTGATCCGTTTGTCAGCATCAAAGAGAGTATTACCTATCTGAAAAAGAACATCCTCGCCTGAGGACCAATTCAACCGAAAAGCCATTTATATTGTTAAAAAAAAGGTATAAGTGGCTTTTTTTTAAACTTTCTCTTACCTTTGGATCATAGGAACTTTTTGACGAATGAAGAAATTAATCCGAAATACTTTAATGCTTCTGCTGCCACTTTTTGTTTGTGCCGGTCTCGTGAATGGACAATCCTTTTTGACGGAACAGATGCAATACCCTGTGTTTAAGAAAGCCTTTGAACAAAAGGATGAAATGCTGAAAAAGGAATTTAAGGAAAAGGGATTAACCTACCCTGCTAACTATATTTTTATCCGCTCCTTTAAATATGACAGCAAGTTGGAAGTTTGGGTAAAAAACAAGCCGGCTGATACCTTTAGCTTGTTTAAAACCTATCATATTTGCGCCCTTTCCGGTTACCTGGGCCCAAAGCGTTTTCAGGGCGACCGTCAGGTTCCTGAAGGCTTTTATTACATCAGCAGATTTAATCCCCGCAGTGATTATCACCTGGCCTTAAAAGTGAACTATCCTAATTTTTCGGACCGTTTGAAAAGCCATCATAAAGATCCCGGAGGGGGAATTTATATTCATGGAAGTTGTGTTACCGTGGGATGCATTCCTATAACCAATCCCCTTATAGATGAATTGTACATTTTGGCTGCACACGCCAAAAATGCAGGTCAGGACTATATCCCCGTTCATATCTTACCAATAGATTTTAACAATAAGAAGTCCATTGCCTACTTAAACAAGGCCTCTCAAACCGATAACCCGGAACAGAAATTTTGGCTGGAATTGAAAAAAGCTTTTGACTACTTCAATGAAACTCATCTCTTGCCGGTTGTCTTATACGATGGAGAAGGAAATTACGTGGTAGAGCAAGGCCGGAGGATTACTCCCCTTAAGAAAAATTATTCTACAAATTACCTGGATGACTTAAAGGCCCCGCAGGGAGCCATAGCAAATTAGAACAGTCCCAAAAATCGTCATCTCTTATTCTTAAAAACCAACTCCCTTTTGGACTTACTCCATCAATCCATCCATAAAGCGTTGCAAACGGTAAAAGCCGGGGGAATTATCCTTTATCCCACCGACACGGTGTGGGGACTCGGCTGTGATGCTACCGATGCAAAAGCCATCGACCGGATTTATAAACTAAAACAACGGGACGACAGCAAGAGCCTTATCATTCTGGTAGCCGATGCAAAAGCTATTTTAAAATATGTAGCCGCTCCCCCTCCTGCAATATTTGATTTACTACAGAATTCCGAGCGTCCAACTACCGTTATTTATGATCAGGCCCTGGGACTCCCGGACAACTTGGTAAATGAGGATGGAAGCATTGCTATCCGCATTGTTAATGAACCTTTTTGTAAAGCGCTTATAAAAAGACTGGGGAAGCCGATAGTGTCCACTTCCGCGAATAGCAGCGGACAACCGGCTCCAAAGAATTACTCAGAAACAACACCGGTCATCCGGGAAGGGGTGGATTACATCGTGGAATACCGAAAGAAAGATACCCGCCCCGCTATACCCTCCAAAATCATCAGACTTAGCCAAAAGGGAGAAATTCAAATTATCAGAGCTTAAAATTCAGCACTGGACTCAACGCCTGTTAATTTTCCTTTTTTACGCCAAAGTTTATATTCTTTTCTCAGGGCTTTTCGGTTTTTCTTAAAAGAATATTTATCATCCAGCTTATTAAGACCCGGTTTTCCGGCATTCACCCAGGCCGTGTACCAAAAACCTGCCGTTGTTTGAATCGCATGCCTCATCTGTTTGTCAATCATCCCATTCAGACTTTGGTAAAATGCCCTGGAAAAAGCGTCCGTGAAATAGGGCTGGTGATATTTATTTTTGATAATTCCCCCCTTTTTATTCAACTTATAAATACTGTCTTTGGGCCAGCTATCCAGTAATTTTTTCTCGGCGCTGAGGAGTGGTTGTACAAGAGCATGGCTCTCCCGAAGGATGTCCCAGGAAGCCTCTTCTATATTTTCATAATATTTTGCAGGAGGCGTATGTAAATTAAAATAGGCGCCGTACAACTCAGGGAGCAGAGATTCAAAAAAGGCATGTACTCCTTTTTGTCCTGTCAGTTGACCATCATAGTTTTCCGTAGTATGTAAAGGCTGGTAGGCATCCCCGATGTAATGAGCGAGATCCGCGGACAGAAACAGAATCAAAGCCTTGTCCTTCTTCTTGAAAGCCGCCGTTAGCTTATCTGTCATCAATTGAATATACCAGGGCAGGATGCCATTCTTGTAAAGTTTCTTCTTCCCATATTTCTTTACGGCAACATCCCAATCTTCCGGCAGGGATGTAAACGGATCAGCACCGTATTTTTCCAGGTCAATATAATGGCGCGGAAATTCATTTTTATCATTTATGGCATACTTTCGCACGTCCGGGATAGAAGCCTCTATGGTAATAAAATCAATGTGATTAAAGTAAAAAGCCCGCATTGGTTCGGGCAGCGCAAAAACGGCAGCCCGGTTAATATGCTGATGCCCCCAAACACCCCATCCAAAAGACATCATAGAAGTAGCCAGAACAAGTGACAGACAGAGAAGGGAAATAAAGACCTTTTTTAACATAAAAATAAATTTAAACTTTTGGGGCCGGCCCAACAGCAAATGTATTCCATTTATTAAAATTTTGTGAAAGCATTTTTTCCAATCGTACATTAATAGTAGGTTTGACGGGTAAACATGAAACAGAGGCCCTACCTCATATTATTAATCATCCCTTTCCTGCTGATCTTTTGGGAAAACACCACGGCTCAAAGGAAAGTAAGCATCATCGGGCAGGTAACAGATGCCGAAAGTAAGAAGCCGCTATCCAGGGTAAGCGTTTATAACGTCAGCAAAGGAACAGGCACCATGACAGATAGCGCCGGGCAGTACAAGATTGACGCCTACGATTTTAACCGGCTGGTATTCTCCTATATTGGTTACGCCAATGATACAGTGCAAATTAACGCGCTTTATGAACGGCAGGTCATCAATATTTCTATGAAAAAAAACAAGTACAGCTTTGCTCCCGTTGATATTATCGGGCAACGGCCCAACTACACGAGAGATTCAGCAGAAAGAAGGGCTTGGTTTTCCGATGCCCTTGATCAGGACAAAACGCGTGGTCTGGGAGCCGTTTCTCATCCCATCACGGCGCTGTATGATGCGCTTAGTGGCAGACAAAAGCGGCTTTGGCGCTTTCAAAAAGATTACAAGGCTTTTGAACAACAAAAATACATAGCCTCTCGTATTCATCCGAAGCAAATCGAAGACCTTTTTCATTTAAAAGGGGATTCTCTTAAAGCCTTTTTATTGTGGTACAACCCCTCTTACATTTTTGTGCGCAATTCAACCGACTATGATTTGTTAGTAGATATCAAGAGAGCCGTTAAACTTTTCAGAAAGGTGTACGTGAAAAGGCCGGATATGGATTTTGACAATCAGAATCTCCAATAAAAAAAACCCGCAGTTCTTGCGAACCACGGGTACAAACAAACGAATCGCCTCAAAAGTTACAATATCTTGTTCAATGCATCAATATAGGCATTTACGGAAGCATTTACAATATCGGTGCTGTAGCCAAAGCCATAATAGAGCCTTCCATCGTGCGACACCTGCAGGCTTACCTTACTAACATCATCGCTTCCTCCATTTATCGCCTGAATATTGAATTCTTCCAGTTTTATCGTGTCGTCCACCAGCTTATGAATGGCTTTAACAGTGGCATCTACCGGGCCATTGCCCGTAGCGCTGGCTTCCTTTTCCTCTCCTTTGATCAACAACCGGACTGTGGACATAGGCCTGAGCGGGTTTCCACAAACCACCTGTACCAGTTTCACACTCACCCCCTGATCGCCTATCTGCTCTTTCTGCTTCTCCCCTCCCATCAGGATCAACAAATCTTCATCATTTATCTCCTTTATCCTGTCCGCCATCTGGAGGAAGTTGGCATAAACTTCGTCCAGTTTAACCTTTTCCATCTGGTAACCAAGCCGTTCCAAACGGTGCTTCAATGCATGGCGACCACTCCTTGCGGTCAGGATAATGCTATGAGAGGGAATACCGATATCCTCCGGGTTCATGATCTGATAATTCTCCTTGTTTTTCAATACCCCATCCTGGTGAATACCGGAACTGTGGGCAAAGGCATTTTTCCCTACAATAGCCTTATTGGCCTGCACCGGCATGCGCATCCGTTGAGAAACAAGGCCACTCAGGTTGTAAAATCTTTTTGAATCAATATTAGTGTGTAATCCCAGCGATTGTTCATGTACTTTCAGGATCATACTCACTTCCTCAATAGAGGTATTTCCGGCCCGTTCCCCTACGCCATTAATGGTGCCCTCGATCTGCCTGGCCCCTGCTTGTAAACCAGCTATGGAGTTAGCTGTTGCCAGCCCCAGGTCATTATGGCAATGAACAGAAATAACCGCTTTGTCAATATTAGAAACATGGTTTACCAGATAGCCGATCTTTTCGGCATACTGCTCCGGCAGACAATAGCCGTTAGTATCGGGAATATTCACTACCGTAGCCCCGGCGGCTATTACAGCTTCAATCATCTGAGCCAGGTAAACATTATCTGCCCTGCCGGCATCCTCCGCATAAAATTCAATGTCTTCAACAAATCTTTTTGCATAGCTGACCGCATCTACCGCCCGCTCTAAAACAGCCTCCCGCGTACTGTTGAATTTGTTTTTTATATGAATATCAGAAGCGCCTATACCGGTATGTATTCGTTTGCGTTTTGCAAATGCCAAAGCATCGGCTGCAGCATCAATATCTTTTCTGTTAGCACGCGTTAAGGCGCAAATTACAGGATTGCTTACCGCTTTGGATATCTCCACTACACTTTTAAAATCTCCCGGGCTGGAAATCGGGAAACCGGCTTCGATTACATCTACTCCCAGCAGTTCCAGTTCTTTCGCAATTTCAATCTTTTCTACCGTTGTCAGTTGACATCCGGGAACCTGCTCCCCATCCCTTAAGGTGGTGTCAAAAATGTACACTCTATTTTTGTCATCCATAGCTGAATTGTTTTTTGGTCATTAGTCGTAAGTCATTAGTCGTAAGTAGTAAGTTATTAGTCAGTGGTCATTTCTTTTCTCTTTTTTCTGCACAGAATCTCAATCTTCTGTAGTCTGCGATCCAGTTTCCATTTTCAAATAACCGGGGATATAATTTTTCTTCTGCTTCGCGAACAAGTTGGTTGATTTCCGTCGTGGAAAGACCGGTAAACCAGTTTTTTCCAAACATTTCCAGCCACCGGGCTATTCCTTTATCTCCTTCGGCCAGGATAGTGGGCCGGTCAAATACTTCGATATGGGAAATCGTAAATCCCGCACCTTCCAGCATCCTGCCGTATGCTTCTTCTGAAGGAAAATACCAGGTCTCAGTTTGAGCCTGCCTCAGATAGCCTTTTTCTTTTAATAGCTCCCGAATTGTACTCCGGACTTTTTCCACATTTCCCGCTGCCCCCATTTCTGCTGCAAAACGACCGCCTGGTTTCAGGTATTTTTTTACCTGCTTCAACATCTTCGGATGAGCTGCTTCTGGAATCCAGTGTAATACCGCATTTGAAAAAACAGCATCAAAACGGGTATTCAACTCGAAATTTACGGCATCGGAACAGACAAAAGAAAGACCAGGGTATTTCTCTTTCGCCTTTTCAATCATTTCCGCCGATGCATCCATACCGGTTACTTCCGCTCCTGATTTTGAACACTCCGCAGCAAGGTCTCCGGTTCCACAGCCTAAATCCAAAATTTGTTCCCTGGCACCGGGCACCAACAGTTGAATCACTCCATTTCCATATTCGGAAACAAACTGATGGTTGGAATCATATAACCCGGCGTTCCATTGCATTTTGGTTCTTATTTGGTTTGGTAATATTGTTGTAAAGAGAATTCACGAATTTTTTCTACAATCACTTCTCCCATAGCTTTCGTTCCCAAAATGAAATCATTAGGAGTATTTTTCTGTGCAATATCTATGGTTCGGAATCCTTCTTTTAATACCTCTTCTACGGCATGAATGACCATTTCAGATTCTTTTTTTAAACCAAAAGAAATATCCAGCAATAAGGCGGCAGACAATATGCACGCCAGCGGATTGGCAATTCCTTTGCCTGCAATATCATGAGCAGACCCATGAATAGGTTCATAAAATCCGATATCCTCTCCTACAGAAGCAGAAGCAAGCATGCCCATCGAACCCGCAATCTGGGAGGCCTCATCCGTAAGAATGTCCCCAAAAAGATTCCCGGTTACAACCACGTCAAAGCGTTTTGGATTCTTCACCAGTTGCATGGCTGCATTATCAATAAACATGTGTTCCGTTTCTACCTCCGGAAATTCTTCAGCCACCTTCTGAACTACGCTCCTCCAGAGACGGGAAGTTTCCAACACATTCGCTTTATCTACGGAACATAACTTACGCTTCCTGGTCATGGCTGCCTGAAAAGCCTTACGTGCAATTCGCTCTACCTCAAACCGCTGGTAATTCATCAGGTCTGATGCCCAGGAGCCATCGTCTGCTTTTTTCTTTTCTCCAAAATATACATCTCCCGTAAGCTCCCGAAAGAACAAAATATCCGCTCCTTTTAATATCTCCGGTTTTAAACTGGAGGCGCTCAACAACTCATCAAATAATTTTATAGGCCGCAAATTGGCATACAATCCCAATTCTTTTCGAATTTTCAACAATCCCTGCTCCGGTCTTACTGTTAAAGAAGGGTCATTATCATATTTAGCATGCCCTATGGCGCCAAATAAGATTGCATCACTTTGCCTGGCCTTGTTCAGCGTTTCATCCGGAAGCGGCTGCCCGGTAGCTTCTATGGCTACGTGCCCCATTTGTCCTTCGGAAAAATCAAATTGGTGGCCTCCCTTTGTCGCAACAGTTTCCAAAACCCTCTTTCCCCAGGGAGTAACCTCCTGACCAATGCCATCACCGGGAATAACTAATATTCTTTTGTGCATGTAATTTTACAATTGTTTTTCAAATTCCTCAATCTTGTCTTTCTGGTTCAACAGGTAATCAATGTCATCATACCCTTTTAATAAACATTCTTTTTTATAGGCATTAATCTCAAAATGCTCCTCTGCGCCTGTTTCTTTTATTTTTATCGTTTGATTTTCGAGGTCAACTTCCAATACCGTCTTATGATTCTTTTCGACCGCTTCGAATATTTGATCCAGAAAATCATCCGATACCTGCAAAGGCAACAAAAAATTATTCAGGGCATTGTTTTTGAAGATATCTGCAAAGAAACTGCTGACTACTACCCTGAATCCATAATCCGCCAGCGCCCAGGCGGCATGTTCCCTGGAAGACCCGCAGCCAAAATTCCTGCCGGCAACCAATATTTCCCCACTAAAACCGGGATCATTCAATACAAAATCCTTCTTTGGTCTGCTTTCATCATCGTTTTCATATCTCCAGTCCCGAAACAGATTCTTTCCAAATCCCTCCCGGGTCAATGCCTTTAAAAAACGTGCGGGAATAATCTGATCGGTATCAATGTTCTCTACAGGCAAAGGCACTACCGTAGATTCTATTTTTTTGAATGTTTTTGGCATAAATATTATTTTAAATATAGGATATAAACTACATATAAGCTCTGACATCAACAATTTTTCCTTCTATTGCGGCGGCGGCGGCCATCAGCGGGCTGGCCAAAAAAGTTCTTGCTCCCGGCCCCTGTCTTCCTTCAAAATTTCGGTTGGAGGTAGAAATACAATATTTTCCAAGCGGAATTTTATCCTCGTTCATCCCCAGGCAGGCAGAGCAACCGGCCCCCCTGAAGCTAAATCCCGCTTCCAAAAGGATGCGATCCAGCCCTTCCTCATGTGCCTGCTTCGCCACCTGAGTAGAACCCGGCACGACCCAGACTTCTACATTATCAGCTTTTTTCTTTCCTTTTACAAAAGAGGCTATCAAACGCAAATCTTCTATACGTGAATTGGTACAGCTTCCCATAAATACATAATCCAGCGGTTTATTCAGCAGGCTGATTCCATCCTCCAGCGCCATATAATCCAATGCCTTTTTAAAGGATTTTCGTTCCTTTTCCTTCACCTGATCCAGTCTTGGAATCGTACCGGTAACCCCCATACCCATTCCCGGATTGGTGCCATAAGTAATCATGGGCTCAATGTCTTCCGCCCTGAAAGTTAATTCTTTATCAAATTGAGCATCTTCATCCGAATACAAGGTTTTCCAATATGCCATTGCCTTATCCCATTCTGCACCATTAGGGGCAAATTTCCTGCCTTTTATATACTCAAAAGTAATCTCATCGGGAGCAATCATTCCCCCGCGCGCGCCCATTTCAATACTCATGTTGCAGATGGTCATTCGGGCTTCCATGCTCAGGTTGTGAATGGTGTCCCCATCATATTCTACAAAATAACCGGTAGCTCCGGCGGCTGTAATTTTTGAAATAATATGCAAAATGATATCCTTAGAAACCACTCCTTTGCCCAACTTCCCGTTCACCTCAATCCGCATGCGTTTGGGCTTATATTGCAATGTACATTGCGTAGCCAGAACCTGCTCCACCTGTGACGTACCAATACCGAAAGCAATGGCTCCAAAAGCGCCATGCGTAGAAGTATGGCTGTCGCCACAAACAATAGTCATCCCCGGTTGGGTAATTCCCAGCTCCGGTCCTATAATATGCACAATCCCCTGAAAAGGATGGCCAAGGCCATAGAGTTCTACTCCAAAATCGGCACAGTTCTGGGTCAACATTTCTACCTGTCGGCGGCTCAACTCTTCTTTTATCGGGAGATGCTGATTCAAAGTAGGTACGTTGTGATCCGCGGTAGCCACTGTATTCTGAGTCCTGAAAACAGGGATTCCGCGCCTGCGCAGTCCCGAAAATGCCTGAGGGCTGGTTACTTCATGAATGAATTGTTTATCAATATACAATACATCCGGGTAATTGGGCTTGCTGCTTACAACGTGCGAATCCCAAACTTTATCAATCAATGTTTTTCCCATAATTTCTGGTTTATTGCTAAGGAAGCCAAAAGTATTTCCAATAAAACAGAAAAAAAATACTAATTTTATAAATAATACGATGTCCAAAATAACGTATTTATTATAAAAAATTGATAATCAATTAATAACAATTAATTTAGAACGATGTCCAAAGCAGCAAACGAACCCCTGTTTGTCTTAATAAAATCACTTTCCAAGGCAGAAAAGCGAAATTTCAAGATCAACTTATCTTCCGGGGAAAAGAAGGAAAAACACCCGCTGTTTGTCCAACTTTTTGATGTGCTGGAGAAAGCCAAATACTTTGATGAAGGTTTTATACTCAAACAAATTCCCGATTTAAAAAGAAAACAACTTTCCAACCTGAAAGCCCATTTATATGATCATATTTTAGAAAGCCTGAGAATACTGGACCGGCAGAAAGACATACGGATTCACATTCGACAACTGGTCGATTTTGCACGAATCCTGTATAACAAAGGTCTGTATCAACAAAGTCTCAAGCGACTAAGCAAAGCAAAAGCATTGGCCACTACTTACCAGGAAATTGAACTTAAAATGCAGGTTCTGGAATTTGAAAAATTAATTGAAGCCCGCCATATTACCAGGAGTATTGAAAACAGGGCGGAGAAATTAAGTGAAGAATCCCGAACCTGTACCCGGCAACTTGTAAGCCTCAGCTTCCTGAGCAATCTCGCCCTCAGCCTGTATGGCATGTACCTTAAAACCGGCCATGTTCGTAACGAAAAAGAAGCTCTGATGTTGCGTACCTTTTTTGAAAATAACCTCCCCTCTCCTCAAAATAACATGACCGTCCCCGAAGCCGAAATGACCTTCTATGAAAAGATCAACCTCTATCAGGCACATTCATGGTATGCTTATATTTTACAGGACTTCCTGCTCTTTTACCGCTACACGCAAAAATGGGCCGACCTTTTTGATACCTATCCCCTCCAAAAGAAAACAGATCCTTCCCTTTATCTTAAAGCCATGAACAACCTGCTTACCGCTCATTTTTTCAACCGCAATTATGATAAATTTTGCAGCTCCCTGATTTCATTAGAAACCTTCTGGCATGAGAATGAAAAAGATTTCAATGAGAACACCAAGACACTGGCTTTTGTCCATACTTATACCGCCAAAATAAATAAACACTTCCTGGAAGGTACTTTCAACGAGGGATTGTCCATTGTTCCCGAACTGCTGGTTCTATTAAAGCTACATAATGTACAAATGGATCAGCACCGTATTTTGGTTTTTTATTACAAAATAGCCTGCTTGTATTTTGGCAGTGGAGACAACAATACCGCAATCCTTTATCTCAATAAGATCATCAACTTGAAAATTGGCAACCTACGGTCAGACATCCAGTGTTTTGCCCGAATCCTTCACCTTATTGCCCATTACGAGCTAAAGAATTACGAAGTAACAGAATATCTTCTTCCTTCGGTTTATCATTTCCTGGAAAAGAACAAAGACCTGAGCGCCGTAGTTGATGAAATACTCAGGTTTTTAAAAAAATTCAATCACATCGGGCTGCGCGGTTTGCGACCTGCCTTTATCGAATTGAAAAATAGACTTGAAGTAATTGCCCGCGATCCCTACGAACGGCGTTTTTTCCTTTATCTGGACGTACGTTCCTGGCTGGAAAGTAAGATCAACCGCCGACCGGTACAGGAGGTAATCCGGGAAAAATTTTTAAAGAAAGTACCCCGAATTTAAATCTATTATTTTCCAATCCGGTCCAGCTCATCTACGGCAATATCGGCATGTGCATAAGCTGCTCCTGCACGCATTTCAGCTGCAACCCAGATGGCCTCCATGATCTCCTCACGGCTGGCGCCTTTGGCTACCGCCCCCTTGGAGTGAGCTCGGATGCAATAAGGACATTGTGTAACATGAGCCACAGCCACTGCTATCAACTGCTTGGTTTTTTCATCTAAAGCTCCTTTTTCAAACACGGTTTTGCTAAAATTTCGCCAGGCTTCAATATTTTTAGGAGCAAGGGCTGCTTTTTCTTCATTTCGCTCCCGGGTGGAAACCGGAAACATCTCTTTCAGTTTTTCCATGATATTTCGACTTTTTTATCTTATTTATTGTACTGTTAACATTATTTTAAACAAATTGTTTTGGATTGCTAAACCTTTCTTTAAGGACTACAGGAAGTAGTATCTTTGCAAAAATTTTTGACTCATTATGGCGTTACAAGCTGGAATCGTAGGATTACCCAACGTAGGAAAATCAACCCTCTTTAATGCGCTCAGCAATGCAAAAGCACAGGCAGCCAACTTCCCTTTTTGTACCATAGAACCCAATGTAGGCGTAATTAGCGTGCCGGATGAACGCCTGATTAAGCTGGAATCGCTGGTGCACCCACAGCAGGTTGTTCCGGCTACAGTTGAGATAGTAGATATTGCAGGGCTTGTAAAGGGTGCCAGCAAAGGAGAAGGACTGGGCAATCAGTTTCTGGGAAACATCCGCAACACCGATGCCATTATCCACATGCTCCGCTGCTTCGATGATGAAAATGTAGTACATGTAGATGGAAGCATTGATCCGGTAAGAGATAAAGAAATTATTGATACCGAATTACAATTAAAAGACCTGGAATCTGTAGAAAAAAGACTCCAACGTAATCAAAAACAAGCTAAAAGCGGCGACAAAGAGTTGATGAGGGGGATAGATGTCCTGAAAAAACTAAAAGCCCATTTGGAAGAAGGAAATTCTGCCCGTACCTTCGAAATTAATGAAGAAGACCGGGAAAAATTCGTGGCTGATGTATTTCTTTTGACGGATAAACCCGTCAT
>CAYRBD010000002.1:11538-22272 GCA_964422465.1 uncultured Chitinophagaceae bacterium | reverse complement strand
GGCATGACCGCACCACAGGCGGCCGGGGTGATCCACACAGATTTTGAAAAGGGATTTATCCGGGCCGAGGTGATAAAATATGCAGATTACATCAAATTCGGCTCTGAAGCTGCCTGCCGGGAAGCAGGAAAACTAAACCTGGAAGGAAAAGAATACCTTGTGGAAGATGGAGATGTAATGCATTTCCGGTTTAATGTTTAATAAATACAACCGTAGTTAGATTTTATAATCTTATATATTTCCAAAATCCACATGCTTATAATAGACACTGGAAGCAGCTACTTCTAATTCTTCCCTGCTAAAGACACCTTCGTTAAGTTCACTGGAAATTAACTCTTCTATTCTGTTTTTTAATTGGGGTAATTCTAATTTTATAATATCAAAAACTATTTCAAAGTCAATTCCAGTATAATCATGAACTATTCGATTTCGCAATCCTCTAACCTGACTCCATTTAACTGAAATATGTTTTTCTCTCGTCTTCTTACTTATCTTATTTGCCTGCTCACCAATATTGGATAGTAATAATAAAGAAGCATTAAAATTGATCTGATCATTCACATTATAAAATTGAAGAGCATCATCATAGTGGACACTATATATGAGTACTTTTTCAATTGATTCGAGCATAATCAGTAAATAAACCAGGTCATTCTCAGCCTGCGGTTGCATATTTAATTTCTTTTAGTGCACGGTAAAGGATAATTGGTTCAGCCCATTCTTTTACAACAATGTCCACAGGAATTTTTAAATTGCTCTCCAAAAAGTCTTTTAACTCGTTTCTATCCTTATAATTCATGTAATTATCTATTAACAAATCAATATCATGATATTCTCCCCCCCTGATAAAAGAGCCAAATACACCAACTCTTTCCAATCCAAAGCGGCTAAATACATTATTAGCTCGCAAAAATTGCTGAAAACTATTGAAATCTTTTACCTCCATAGCAAGTAAAGATAAGCTAAAATTAACAGAATTGGAAATACCCGCCAATTGAAAAGAAAATTAACAAGAATCATATTTCATACCCCGGATCAAACAAACGGGTGGTCCTTTTCTTTAAAAAGGAGCCTGATATTTTCTTCATAAACCGGTTTCTCATACCCACCAGAAATCGGTTTTCGTAGTGAGCCATTTCTCCTACCCTAAAGGACCATTTATAAACGTAATCCGTCATGGGCTTCCTGATTTTTTGGAACTCAGGATAAGCCTTCATTGGATTTTTAGAATCATTCAATAAATTAGCCAGCACCCAGGCATCTTCTATGGCCTGACAAGCGCCCTGTCCCAGGTTGGGAGTAACGGCATGGGCGGCATCTCCCAACAGGCAGGTACGGCCCAAATGCCACTTTTGAATGGGGGGCAAATCCATCAGGGATTTACGACCAATCCGGGCCTCGGGAGTATCTCCAATCATTTCGGAAATCATCGGAGCAAATTCCTTAAATTGTTTTTTTAACTCTTCCCTCAGGTTCGCACTATAATTGAACCCGCTATCATGCTTATTGATGACAGCAAACCAATACGTATAATCAGCGTTTATTTTTGAGAACCCAAATCGCCGTCCACGCCCCCATGCTTCTATAGATTGATGCTGATATTGCTCCGGCAGATCAAAAGCAACTACACCCCGCCAGCAGACTTGCCGTATCTTCCGCACATCATCACCGGGAAACAATTGCCTGCGTGTCTCGGAATGTATGCCATCTGCTGCAATAACATAATCTCCCGAAACAGTTGTCTCATCCTCGAAATGTAAGATACCCTGCTGATTTTTCTCTGAAATACGAATACACTTTTTCCCCCATTCTACGGTACCGGGTTGCAATTTTCCCATCAAAATATGTTGCAGATCAGAGCGATGGATGGAAATATTAGCCTGCCCAAATTGTTTTATGTTAGCGGAAATCAGATTTTTTGAAATGGGTTTCAAATTCTCATCCGTAAGATGGGCTGTTCGTATCTCATTGCCCTTACGAAATATTTCATCAGTAAGATTAAAACGATCCAAAACCCGCATAGCATTTACCGCCAGGATAATTCCGGCTCCCTGCGGCGGGGGATCATCCTCCGCCTCGTAAACGGAAACACGCATGTCATGCTGCTGCAAGGCTATTGCCGTAGCCAGCCCTCCTATTCCTGCACCAATGATCCTGCCCTGCATGGATGATTCATTTTTTGAAACAAAAACAACACATCACGCTCCTTACGTCACTAACCGGCCTCCTCGTTCTCAGCGACTTTCCCTTTTCCCACCAGCCATAAAATGAGCATAATAATACCAAAAACAATATAGACGATTCCGCTCCACATGTTTGTAGTTTCTGTTTTACCTGCCGCGGGGTTCATGATAAAGGACCCGATCAGTAAAAATATGCCCACCAGGGAGAAGAACAAGCCAATAATAAACCGAAGATCAAGAATGTTTTTCATTACCAAATTATTTTTACATAAATATCAAATTCAAAATAAGGGTCAATATCAAAATAATGATACCGACAGCCACCGGACGCCTGTACCAGGACATATCTTTTCTTTCTGGCTTCGGCGTCAGGCTATATACCAGGCCAACCAATTTTTCTTTTTTATGAGGTTTGGTCAATAAACTGACAATAATTGTTACCACGAAACACACACTAAAAGCCATAATAGCCACCATAAAACTCTGTGCCATCGTAGAGCTAAAAGTATGTATATTTGCTATGCCGCCTCCCTTTCCCTCTGCCTCTGTCAGGTTATACGTTAGAGCCGCCGCTGCCGTTCCACTGATTAATCCAAAAAAAGCGCCATGACCTGTGGATCTCTTCCAAAACATGCCCAAGGCAAAAGTGGCAAACAAAGGCGCATTCACAAACCCAAACACCAGTTGCAGAAAGTCCATGATGTTATTAAACCCTCTGGCCAGATATGCGGTGCCAATAGAAGCAATAATTCCGAATATGGTGGCCAATCTACCCACATTTAAATAATGCTTGTCACTTTTACCCGGTTTGATATAAGATTCATAAATATCATAAGTCCATACGGTATTAAACGCGGTTACATTTCCGGCCATGCCCGACATGAAGGAGGCAAACAGGGCCGTCAGTCCGACCCCCAGAATACCACTGGGATAAAATTCATTTAAAAGCGATGGGATAACCATATTGTAGTTTGGCTCCCCACCCGGCCCTGCGGGAATGACATAACCCGAATGCATGGCTACCATGGCCGCAGCAATTAATCCGGGAACAATAACAATAAACGGCATGAACATTTTGGGAAAGGCTGCTATAAGAGGCGTGCTTTGTGCGGAATGCATATTCCGGGTAACCATCGCCCGCTGCACCACAAGGAAATCGGTACACCAATAGCCAAAAGAAAGCACAAAACCCAATCCCATTCCCAATTCCCACCAGTTAACGCCCATGGAGTTATCAGAAGAGCGGCCCATATATTTCCAGGCATGGGTCATGGCATCCGGAAGCCGTTCTACTACTCCATTCCAGCCTCCAACATGATGGAGCCCCAGATAAACCATTGGCGCTATCCCCAGCACAATCAGGAAAAACTGCAGGACCTCATTATACACGGCGCTGGTCAGCCCACCCAGAAAAGTATAAACCAATACTACCCCGGAAGCCAATAAAACTGAAAATTCAAAACTCCATCCTAATATTACCTCAAAAAGAAGCGCCAGCGCATACAAAGAGATACCGGAAGAAAAGATAGTCATAATGGCGAAGGTAAACGCGTTAAACCCACGTGTTTTTTCATCAAATCGTTTCGCCAGGTACTCCGGTACGGACCTTACCTTGCTGCCATAATAAAAAGGCATCATAAAAATACCGAGAAAAACCATTGCCGGAATGGCTCCCAACCAATAAAAATGACTGGTCATAATCCCATACTTGGCGCCCGATGCCGCCATACCCAACACCTCCTGAGCTCCTAAATTTGCTGAAATAAAAGCCAGACTGGTGATCCACAGGGGAATGGAGCGGCCACTCATCAGGAAATCACTACTGGTCTTTACTTTCCTTTTGATCAAAAAACCGATTCCGAGTACAAAGAGAAAGTAAACAGCAATAATGAGATAGTCTATAAAGCGTAGATGCATAAAGGTTCAATAATATTAAAAAGAATTTGGATTGATGGGTTAAAAATAGATTATTTTTAGTAAAAAATACAATCTAATTGGCTTTTTGGGCTTTCCCGAATTTTCTTTTAGATATTGGGATAACGAACCCCAAACCAAACAGGCAAATATCTCCTATAGCAGGATCGGTAATAAGACCAACCAGCCAACAGATAAGAATCCAGGCCGGGATAGCAAGCGTCAAAACATAAAATCCCCTGCGAAGTCGTTTATTTTCCAACCCAAATGAAAGTTTCTTCCCGGGCCGGGAAACATGACGCAGAATTAAATAGGTAAAAAAACCGGCACAAATAATATTTAAGCTATAGATCGTGGTAGCAGTAAGCAAGCCCCCGAAATTCCCAAAAATACGAGTGGAAAAGGGAATCAAGACTATAAAAAACAAAAAAACCAGATTCAACCATATTAAGCCTGAATCATACTTTTCTACATACCCAAAGATGCTGTGATGATGATCCCAAAAATTGGCAATGATGAAAAAGCTAATAACAAAGCCAAATAACCCCGGTATAATAGTACCCAGCGCATGCAACAAATCGGCATCAGAACCAATTTCAACATCAGGGATATGCAAATCAATAATTAAAAGCGTAATGGCAATGGCAAAAACGGCATCGCTGAAGAAGATGATGCGTTCCAATTGAAATTCCTTTTTTAATTCCTTTCCAAAATATTTCATAACAGGGAGGCTTGTATTTGGGACAAAGCAGTAATAAAAGTAGTATAAACATGGAAAACGGCAAAACATTTAAAAAACCTTACTTTTACCCGGTGTTTTGGCGCCTTTCTTAAAGTAGTGTAGTATTGTATTATGATTAAACTGATGTAAAAAATTTTCCGCTGATCTCGCCGATTTTCGCAGATTATAAATCCAACTTCTGCGTTCATCCCTGCCTTTGCCTGCAGGCAGGTGTGCAATCTGCGGGAGCTGAAAGATGCTTTTTATACTTAATAGTTGAATAAATCCCTTATGAAGAAAAAAAAACTTGCCCTCCATTGGAAAATTATTATTGGTTTATTTCTGGGCATCATCTGGGCTATCATTGCCAGTATGACCGGGTTATCCGCCTTCACCCAAAACTGGATAGCTCCTTTTGGCACCATTTTTATCAACTTGCTCAAACTCATTGCCGTACCGCTCGTTTTGTTTTCTATTATCAGCGGCATTGCCGGTATGGGAAGCGCTTCCTCGTTGGGGAAAATCGGGCTAAAAACGCTCATCTGGTATCTTTTCACTACCGTTTTAGCGGTAACAATCGGTTTACTTGTTGTCAATTCCATCAATCCGGGGAAATGGGTAAATAAAGATACGCGACTAAATAACCGGATTAAATATGAACTTTGGGCCAAACAAAATAACCTGAAAATTAAAGATGGAGCGTGTTACAGTTGTAAGCCTCAATATCAGGATCGCGTAAAAGAGATAGCTGCCAATTTGCAAATAGTCCCCACCAAAGCAGATATTTCCGCTAAAATAAATGAAGCTTCGCAGGCTAAGACAAGAAGCCCTCTTCAGCCACTCATGGATATGGTACCGGGAAATATTTTTAAATCCCTTTCTGACAACGGACTGATGCTCCAGGTTATCTTCTTTGCCATCCTTTTTGGGGTCTGCCTGTTGCTGATTCCGCAATCCAACACTCAAATCATCCGCTCGTTGGTAGATAATCTGAATGATGTTTTTTTAAAAATGGTAGATGTGGTCATGAAGGCTGCGCCTTTTTTCGTTTTTACTTTACTGGCCGGCACGGTAAGCAGCATTGCCGGTGATGATCCCTCAAAAGTCATAGAAATCTTTAAAGGGCTCGGTTGGTACAGCTTAACCGTACTCGTTGGGCTGGGTATCATTTTGTTCATTATTTATCCACTGATCGTTCAATTTTATACCCGAAAAATAAGATATCGCGATTTTTTTAAGGGCATCAGCCCCGCACAGGCGTTGGCCTTTTCCACCAGTTCCAGCGCCGCTACGCTACCGGTAACCATTGAATGCGTGGAGAATAACCTGAAAGTGGACAACAAGATCAGCGGATTTGTACTCCCCATAGGCGCCACCGTAAACATGGATGGCACCAGTTTATACCAGGCCGTGGCCGTAGTTTTTCTGGCTCAATTTCACCTGGTGGATTTGGACCTGGCTCAGCAGCTTACTATTATTCTCACAGCCACTCTGGCCTCTATTGGCTCTGCAGCTATCCCAAGCGCCGGACTGGTTATGTTAATCATTGTTCTGGAAGCTGTAGGGCTCAACCCCGCATGGATTGCCATCATCTTCCCGGTAGATCGAATTTTGGACATGTGTCGTACCGTGGTAAACATCAGTGGCGATTCGGCTGTTTCAGCCATTATTGCCAAATCGGAGAAAATGCTTTACTTTTCTTCCTCAAAAAAATAGCTGCAAAATGCAGATACTGTTTCCAGTCATAAGGAGTTATATTATGTTTTCCGCTTCGTATATGATAGCTTATACGTCCGAAAACAGGATGATTGACCGGCGGCATTTGCTTGATGGGAAAGCCCTCTCCACATAGGAAGCGATACACAGTATCCACTGCAACAGCGGTAAGGAATTCACCACAAGGGTCAGCATTATGATCTTCCTCTGCGCTGGCAATATAAACCGGCCGGGGAGCAATCAATGCCACCAGTTCATGCTGGTCAAAAGGTAAAACCGTATCCTTCCCATTGTACTGCTGAAAATTTCTGCAAAACCAATAAGGGAAAATTGTACAAAGTCTGTGGATATTTTCTCCTGAAAAATGATGAAACAACTTGGCTCCTCCCGCTCCCGATTCATTACTGATCACAGCAGCAAACCTTTGGTCTCTGGCCCCTGCCCAAAGCGCTGCCTTTCCCATGCGCGACCAACCAAAAACAGCTACTCTTTTGGAGTCAACCTGTTCATCTGTCTCAAAGTAATCCATTGCACGGCTCAGCCCCCAGGCCCAAGCAGCTACAGTAGCAAAATTATCTGGTATCTTCTGCAATTCGGGGTATAAAGATTGAACGCCTGCCTGATACCCTTCTTTTCTATCCGGAGCGATGTCTGCCGCGCATATCGTTGCAATGCCATAGCCTCTTTTAAGAATCATCTTTATTGGCCATCGCGCTGCAGCAACGCCCCTGCTTACGTTCGTTGCCCGATTATTTTTTACTCCCTTATACCCATCCCAAAGCCAACTGCCGGTAATTCGGATGGCGGTATCTTTATTGATTGTCTGGTTTCCTTCAAAGTTTAACCCTACAAAAAGAGGAACAGGAGACTTTATTTGATTAGGCAAATAAATAAGCATCTCCAACCTGACCGTCTTCCCTCCTGCTTCAACAAGAATAGCTACCTGCTTCCTGGTAGCAAGCCCGCTAAGAGCCTGTTTATCTATATCGAATATCTTAAATTTTAGATGCCCTGGCCTGGCAGGAGTTTTACCATATACCTGTGTTGTAAAAAAATGTAAAAGTTCAGGCCTCCTTTCGCTATACCATTGGGCTTTCGTTTCCACTTTTTTCCCATTCGTTAGCAGAAAAGGATCCGGAATGGGATGCGACAACCCCGGCAAATATATTTGCTGTGCTCCCGACAAGGAAGGAACAGTTATAAGGAACACAGATACCAATAAAACGTTTATTAAATAACGGTTTGTTATAATAATAGAAGGGGCTATTAAATTAAGGCATACTTCCATAAGTCATAATAAAAAATGAAGCACATAAAATCGCCAAGGCCGCAATCAACGTAAGATAGGTCTTCCGGGAACTTTGTTTCCATTCTTTCATGATCATGCCCACGATAAAGCTAAAGAAAATAAGCATAGACATGTGAATAACCCAACTGGCAAATTGAAAAGAGCCCATCTTCACATGCCCAAGACCATAAAAGAAAAATTGCATGCACCATAAAACCCCTCCAAAAGCAGACCAGATAAAGTTCTTTAGTAACACCGGAGTGGCAATACCGCCTCTGTTACCCGTTAATTCTCTCAATTTTTTTTCTTTTATTCCCAGGATCACGAACCAGATAAAATTAACCACAAAACAACCTGAAGTGGCTACAATTAACTTTGCATTATCCTCAAAGATACCGGCACCATTGCGGCCCGCCATATCTGCAATGGGCTGCCCATACTCCAGGGCAATATTAAATACTCCTGAAAGAACCCCGGCAACCAGTACAAGCATCCCTCCTTTTTTCATATTAAAGCTTCCCGAAGCGCCAAGTTCTTTTTCTTTCTTAAAACCAGCCCATCCACACAGGCTTACCCCCACGAGCGCAATAACCATTCCAATCAAAATAGTGCGCCCTCCGGGTTGAGAAAAATAAGACACCAAATTCCCATTAAGTAACAGCGGAAATACCGTTCCAAGAACAGCAGAAATTCCTATAGAAATAGTATAGGTAAGAGAATAGCCAATATACCGGGTAGCAAAGCCAAACGACATCCCCCCAAAACCATAAAACCCACCCAACAGAAAAGAGATTACTAATACTTTAGTTGGCGCCTCTTGTATAATAGAAAAGAAATCCGGCACTGTCAAAACAGCTAACACAAACGGAGTCAGTATCCAGGCAAATAAAGCCTGCACCAGCCAGTATGAAATCCAGGACCATTTTTTTGTCCGATGAAAAGGTAAATAACAGGTGGAGGCGGAGGTAGCGCCGATGGCATGTAATCCCACGCCTTCCAACGGGTTAGGTGCAATCATGATGTTTTCTTTTCTGCAAGAAGAATATGATCGCTCACCATTACCAGCACTCCCGTCTGGTTAAACACTTCCACATGCTCAATTACTTTTCCATATTCCGGCTTTTTATATTCGCTCAACTCTGCAATTGTCACCCTGGTATGAATGGTATCCCCTATAAATACAGGTTTAATAAACCGCAACCTGTCATATCCCATTGAAAAAGCCTTTGGGTTAATTACGGTGGCTGTCTGCCCGATGGCTATGCTAAAAATGAGTGTGCCGTGTGCAATCCTTTTCTGGAAAGGTTGCGTCTTACACCATTCCTTGTCCATGTGATGGGGAAAAAAATCTCCGGTTTGGCCCGCATGCATTACAATATCCGTTTCGGTAATTGTCCGGCCAATGGTATCTCGGGTTTCATGGAGTACGTAATCTTCAAAATACTTATTTTCTATCTGCATGTTATTTATTTTATTTTAATTCCTCCTTCGGCATCACTCTTAAAAGCTGCTTCAACTAATTCCATCGTATGAATAACATCATGGACATCTGTCGGTAATTCCGTTGAACTCCCTTCCGCGTAACGCATCAGGGAAGCCATCGTACCGATAAAAGCATCAGGAAACCAACTTCCCTCCAATTGCTCCTGTTGCCAGACCGGCTCTTTTCCTTTTTCTTTCAGGCAATATTCAAATTTATCCGGCACGCCATTGGGATAATCTAATAACAAACCCATCTTAGCTTTTATAACTCCTTTAGTCCCCTCCCATTTAATAAAACTTTCCTGATTATCGGGACCAAAATCATGATCATGATTGGTATGAATAACGGCCCTCAAACGCTTTCCGTAATTAAAAATCATCGTTGTCCGTGTGGAAGCAAAGTCCTTCTCCGGATGGTTAAAACTCTTTGCCATAATAGATTGGGGTTCTCCCAGAAAAGAACGAATAAGATCAATATAATGCACGCTATGATAAGCAATTTCCAGCCGGTCGTGAACAGCCACCAGAGGAAAAATTTCCCAGGGAGTATAAGTCGTCAGACGAACTTCCATATCATAGATTTGACCAATCAATCCCTGTTGAATCATATCCCGTGCTGCACTCACAAAAGGAGCAAACCTCAACTGGCAATTAATAGCCGCAGTGATCTTCTTTTTTTCACAAATTCTGATAATCTCTTTTGCTTCCTGCAGGCTATCCCCCATGGGTTTCTGTATCAATACAAAAGCGCCTTCCGGCAAAGCCTCCAATACGGCTGCATATTGTGCAGGCATTAGTGCCAAATCATAAACTACGCTCTCAGGAGCCTCTTCTACTGCGCGGGCAAATTCCGTATATACTCGCTCAACCCCATACGCCTCTGCCAGCACCCTTGCCTTCACTTCTGTGCGGTTAACAATCCCAAATACCTGGAATCCGGCCTTTCTGTATGCAGGAAGATGCGCATCTCTTACTATCCCACCCGCTCCAATGATGACAATAGGAATATTCGTTTTCGGAAGGTCCGGTTTATAATTTATCTCCATGCTTTGCTAAAATTTTATTGATTTCTCTTTGTCCTGTTATTAATAAGTCTTCCTCTGGGGTTTTGCCACGCATATTTTGCTGCATAATATCATCTATTATAGTAGCTATTTCCGGCCAATAGGAAACAACCGGAAGATGTTTTGCATGATCGTGTAAATATCCTAACTTTTTAAAATAGGGAACCCGCCTATTAATCTCTTTATCTTCCCAGGTAGATTTCCTGCAACCAATTCCTCCCTCCTCAGTAAGCATTTTATCATTTTCTTTACTGATAGCAAAACGAATAAATTCGTAAGCCAGTTCTTTATTAGCGCTACCACGAGCGACCATATACATCCAATATGAATTTAAGGACACCGGAATCCCGTTTTCTCCTCCTGGTA
>CAYRBD010000002.1:0-11438 GCA_964422465.1 uncultured Chitinophagaceae bacterium | reverse complement strand
GCAGTTCTCCTCCCCTGGACCATACCTGAAGGCAAAAATCAAAGACCGCATTATGACCATCCGGATAACCGGCAAAAACGGTTCCATAAAGCGGCTTATATTCATCCTGAAAAAAATAAGCTATTCTTAGAAATTCCTCCCAGGTTACAGGAGGTTTTAACTCCACATTATATCGTTTAAAATATTCTTTCTTGTTCCGGCTGTCTTCAAATAGGTCTTTCCTGTATATCAGGCATTCAGGACCATCATGAAAAGGCAACCCCCATATCTTACCTTGCACTTTCTGGAGTGTCAGCAAAGAAGCAGGCCAATCTTCCGGGAATCCATCCGGTGGTTTTTTGTCAAGAAAGGGAGACAATTCAATCGCAGCTTTCAATTGACAAATCTCCTGAACCCAATCACTACTCACCTGTGCCACATCCCAATCCCCTTTCCTTAACCCTTCTTTTTCAATCAATTCTTTGTGTAATTCATTAAGATCAAAAGAAACTGCTTTTAAAGAATAATTTATACCAAAAGATTTACAAAATGCGTCCCATTGCTTCTGCAATGCCTTTGCAAAAGGGTCAAACTTACGAACCGCTATCTTAAACTCTCTTTTACTCATACTCCCGATTTAGTATCTGCCATTTGATCAAATATAATGTCCGTATCTTCTCCTAATTTAGGGGTTCCTTTTTTGGAATATAAAACCTGGTGGTCTATCTCAATTGGACAACGGGTGGTTTGAAATTCATAGCCATCAGACATGGCAACCGTTTGCAGCATTTCTAAGGCTTCAAAACCTTCATGATCCATTAATTGATCCCATTGCAGCACATCTGCACACCAAATGTCCTCCGGCTCCAACAACCGGAGCCAGTAAACGGTATCCTGCAAAGCCAGATGGCGGGCAAGGATTTCCTTGATTTCCTCTCTTTTGGAAAAACTTTCATTTTCAGCATAATTTAAGAGCGCAGGACAATTTATAATGTTAGCCAGCTTCTCAAGAGGCGTCATGGCCAGGGTCAAATAACTGTCCCTGGTTTTATATATTCCGTAAGGAGCGCCAAGATACGCATTTGCGTTGTTATGCCAGGTTCGCTGAATGGGTTGATGCCCATCGTTAAAAAAGGTGGTCAGGGATTCGAACTGCAAATCGCAGGCAGATTCCAGCATAGACGCCTGTACAAGTCCACCTTCCCCGGTAATGGATTTTCTGACCAGACAGGCCAGAATCCCCTGAACTAAATGAGCACCAACGGCAATGTCCACCAGAGAAATTCCCATCGGTACCGGACCGGCTCCTTCATTACCACTCAGGTAACACAACCCGGACAAAGCCTGAACGAGTAAATCCTGCCCCGGTTCTCTCTTCCAGGGTCCTTCTTCCCCATATCCACTAATCTCGCCATAAATAAGGTCCGGTTTTAATTTCCGTACCCGTTCATAATCAAAGCCCAACCGCTCCATCACGCCGGGCCGGAAATTGTGGATTACTACATCCGCTTTCCTGATAAGGCTTCTGATCTTTCGAGCCTCCTTTTCGGATTTTAAATCAGCAGTTATACTTTCCTTATTCCGGTTTATCGCATGGAAGATAGAAGAATCTCCATTCATCTGCACATTAGAAATATACATTTTTCTGGAGATATCTCCCAATTCAGGACGTTCTATTTTTATCACCCTTGCTCCCAGATCAGACAACCGTAAACTTGCAGAGGGACCAGACAGAAACTGACTAAAGTCAATAACAAGAACACCCTCTAAGGGTTTATCATACATAAAATTTATTTTTTACTTCTTTTATCAGACTATTTAACCAAATAGTAAAAATTCTTCGTTAATTAGAGCCGTATGTGCTCCAAGATCGGGAGCCCCAACATCTGAAAAAATTCGCTCTCCATCAATTCGTACCGGGCACCGGGTTGTCCTGATGAACTTTGAAACGCTGGTGGAAACCTGTTGATCCATTTTTAATATTTTATAGCCTTCCTCTTTTACAAGCTGGCTGTAATCCAGAACAGGGGCCGACCAGATGTGTGCGGCTCCCAAAATAGCTAACCAGTCAGCCGTATTTTTGGTTTGCAATATTTCCGATAGAATTTCCATTATTTCATCCCTTTTAGAAAACCACTCTTTGGAATTGGTATATCCACTGAGTTTCTCATTTTTCAATACCTGTCCCAGATAATTTACCTTTTCCATAGCCACCACCATGTAATTGTCTTTCGTCTTATAAACGCCATAAGGAGCACTCAGGTATGCATGTGCGTTTCCTTTTTTTGAACGTACAGGTAATTTTCCTCCATCATTTAAGAAAGTAGTGATCACTTCAAACTGAAAATCCATTAATGAGGCCAGCAAGTTGACCTCAACTAAAGCCCCCTTCTTTGTTTTAGCCCGCCTGATTAAAGCAGCCAGGATACCCTGAACCAGATGCATGCCCCCCATCAGATCGGCAATCGAAAGACCAAAGGGTGTAGGTGCATCATCTTTGTTGCCACTTAGCCAGGAAAGTCCTGAAAGAGACTGGATCAGCAAATCCTGCCCCGGTCTGCTTCTCCAGGGCCCCTCATTTCCGTAACCAGTTATAGCGCCATAGACCAATCGGGGGTTCAACTGCTTTACCTCATCAAACCCCAGCCCCAGTTTTTCCATTACGCCCGGGCGGAAATTATGGGTGAGGACATCCGCTTTTTTTATCAGTTTTTTCACTAATTGTAAATCTGCTTTTGATTTTAAATTGGCAGCATAGGATTCTTTATGCCTGTTAATGGTTTGAAAGAGCAGACTGTCCTCCCCCACAAAAAAATCCTTAATGGATAACTTTCTGCCCGCATCTCCAGTTCCCGGTCTTTCTATTTTGATGACTCTTGCTCCTAAATCTGCCAGACGTAACCCCGCAGACGGGCCTGCCAAATATTGGCAAAACTCCAAGACCACTAAATTTTCTAAAGGTTTCACTTCAGGGTATATTTATAAAGTTCATTTAATTTTTTTAACACCAGTTGTTCTTTCCCGCCTTGTTTCAAATAAGCCCTTACTATTTCTCCTGCTTCGTCCTGAAAGGTTAAATAGCCGGCATACCTTGGTCGAAGGTAAGCTCTTTCTAAGGTTGGTAAAGTATTGCTAAAAAAGCTGTTGCTTCTGCAATCAATGGCTTTATTTATCCAAGCCTGGTAATGTGCCGGCTGCCCACCGGAGTCAAAATACAGAGTTTCCTGGCAATCTGAGGAGCTGACATATTTCAGATAATCGGCTGCAATCTCTATGTTCCGAGAAGAAGACGAAATAGCCAGTCCGGTGCCTCCCAGCGTTGACGTCATTTTATTCCCATTTAGCGAAATCACGTCCAAAAACTGTAACCGGTATTTGCTGTACCCCTCCTTTGCATAGTTTGTGTAACCATATCCAAAAGGGCAATAAAAATAATCCTCAGACCGGCTCATTCTTTCATAAACTTTTATCGGATTCAGATCAAAGCATTCCGGGTTCACCCGGTCCATCAATTTCTTTTGCAACTGAAGCGCCCGTATGCCTACGAAGTCTGAAACCACCTCTTTTTTACTCTCAAAAGGAGACATTCCCGATGAAACACAAAACATGTAAAAATTCATTAAAGAATCTATCGCGATACCAGGTACAAGTACCCGGCCCTTGGAAGCTAAGTTCAGCAACTTCTGAAAGTTTTCGGGGATTCTTTCTCCACTTTTGTCAAAAAGGTCTGGCCGGCAGGAAGCTACAGGAGCCGCGGCATCAATAGGTGCCGCCCACAGATGTTCCTCATATCTGTAACTTTCATACGAAGCGCCTACACTGTTTTTTTTCAGGTCCCTGAGGAATTCTTTTTCAAGAAACCGGTCTAAAGGCGCCAGGGTTTTGTGAGCTGCAGCATACCCCACCCAGGGATGATCAATGACCAGCAGATCATATTTTTCGGCAAGTTCTGCCAGAGATTCATCTGCAAAAGCTTGTAAAGAACGTTTGCTCCATCTTATTTCTACCTCCGGATGCAGTTCTTCATACCGCTGAGCGGTACTTACGAGAGGGGTATATCCACGACTGTGATTCCAGGTTATACCATTTAACAGGGTCTGTTTCATTTAAAATTAAAAAATAAAATTCAATACAAAATTACAATTTTGTTCAAATATAAATCTTTAATTTACAAATAAAAAAATAAATTTTAACTTTGTATTAATGTGTTGATTTTTTTACTTTAGAGGATTAAATTTTAAAAGATGGTCAAGGAGAAAAAAGGACAAACTGTTTCAGAGAAAGCAAAATATAGCGCGCCCGCCCTTGAGAAAGGGTTGGATATTATGGAATACATTTCTCTTCAAGCCAGACCTCTTTCTCAATCTGATATCGCTGCCGGAATCAACAAGAGTCCCAATGAAATTTACCGCATGCTGGTTTGTTTAGAGCATCGGGGTTATCTGATCAGAGATGAAATTTCAGGTAAATATCGCTTGTCACTGCGGTTATACAGCCTTTCCCATCGACACTCCCCCATTGACGAACTTCGCAAAAGCGCCCGTTATCTGATGGATGACCTGGCGGAAACGACCCGCCAATCCTGCCATTTATCCATTATTCATAAGGGAAGGCTTGCAGTAGTTTCACAATCCAGAAGCCCCGACCCGATTGCCTTATCTGTAGAAGAAGGCAGTTCCTTTTCCCTGGTTGAAACCACCTCTGGAAAAATATTGCTGGCTTTCATGGAAGGAGAAAAACAGATTGAGTTCCTAAACCGAAATGCCTCTTTTAATTCCATGTCTTCCCGGGCAAAGAAGAAATACCTGGCCCTGTTGTTGGAAACAAAGGAGACCGGATACCTGATCAACTCTAGTGAACAGGCCAAAGGCGTTACCGATATAGCGGTTCCCGTTGGGAATAGCCATGAGGTGATGGCTTCCTTAACCGTTTCCATACTTTCAATGCAATGGGATGAAAATATTTTGCACGAAAAAATATTAGACGCCGCTTTGGAGACAGCCGGCAAAATCGCTGAAAAACTCGGACTTACCTATAATCCATAGCTGCTTCCCCCAACCTTCCTTCCTTCCTGGCCCGCTTCCAGCCCAAATAAAGTAAATTTTGATCTACTTCCTCCCCTTGGAAAAAATAACTGGCTACCCATCCCACTCCCAAAATGATCAGATGCGTATAAACGCCCAACATGAGCTTATCCTGTTTAAAATTCATTTTACCCAAATCAAGAAGAAGGCGCTCATTTTCACCAGTTCCCACAACGGTAGAAGTCAGAACGGCATAAGTTGTATATAAAATACAAACAACAATCGCAACAGCTAATCCCCCTTTGTTTGCCCGGGGGAAAAAGAATCCCAACAAAAAAATCCCTGCAATGCCACCGGAAAAGATAGCATATAATATGAAGATGATATTCAATATGGTTTCATCTCCCATCAACAGATACAGAGAACTGGCTCCTACTGCCACGAGGCCGGCGGCCACAACCAGCCACCTTCCAACCTTCAGATAATGCTTATCTTTTTTGTCAGGTCGCCAGCGTTTATAAAAATCCGAAACGCCAACCGCTACCAAAGAATTAAGCCCGGATACAACGGTAGAGATAGCAGCAGCCAGCAATGCAGAAATAACCAGGCCAACAATACCCTGTGGCAATTCAGACATTATAAAGAAGGGGAATACCCCATCTGACCGGGTACCGGGAGGCAGGGCGCCCGCGTTCAGATGGTAAAAAACAAAGAGAGCCGTCCCGATAAACATGAATAACATCCATACAGGTACAGTTAAAAAAGCACCCATCAGGGTAGCCCGAATAGCCGCTTTATCTGACCGGGCCGTTAGATATCTTTGTACCATAGTCTGATCGGTAGCATATTTTTGTATCGCATAAAATACGCCGTTGAGCGCTATCACAATAAAGGTCAACCTGGTAAAATCAATATCATAAGGCCCAAAACCTGTTTTCTGATTAGCCTCCGCCACCCGCCATATTTCCGGCAGGCCGCCCTTTATACTAAAGATCAAAATGAACAGGCAGACGACCCCACCTACGACCAACAACAACCCCTGAATAACATCCAGCCAAATCACCCCTTCCATTCCTCCTTTCAGGGTTATCAGGATAAAAATAATCCCGATAATCCATAAGATAAGAAAGGTAGAGGCATGCGTCATCTCCGAAACCGCCAGGGCCAGTAAAAAAAGTGTGGTGGACATGCCCGAAAAAATATTCAAGATAAAGCCTACCGAGCCATACAACCTGGCAAAGTAGCCAAATCTTTTTTCGAAATACTCATAAACGCTGAGGCCAATCACCTTTCGATATAAAGGAACGATAAACCAGATTACAACAATCAAAACCAAGGGTACCATCAGACCCTGAACCAGCAAGATCCAATTGGAAGAATAGCCTGCCCCCGGATAAGCCAGAAAGGTGATGCTGCTAACCAGCGTAGCCAGGATGGAAATTCCAATGGCCCAGGATGGAATATTTCCACTCGCTTTAAAATATTCCCCCGTAGAATTTTGTTTCCTGGAAAAATGAAACCCAACCCCCAGGGAGAGCAAAAGGGAAATGGCAATAATAGCATAATCCAGTAAATGCAGGCTATTTTTTTCCATAGTCTATTTGTTTTGGGATTCTCCCACCGGCCAAAGAGAAGGAGGCCACATATAACTTCCCGGCTTAAGGGTAAAGTGAAGATTTTCGTAGCCGGGCACTGTCATCCTGATGACACCATAAGCCAATTCTTCTACGGGGATAAACCGATTCAATCCCAGTTCTTTTAAAACAGAGAATGCGGTTGAGCCTCCTTCTAATACAAGTTCGTCCAATTCAAAATTATCTACTACTTTTTTAGTAACGGCCCCGGTATTGGAACATAATACTTCCGTCTGTTTTCTCTTATTGTATTTTTTCTCAGGGTTCGCAGAAATAATGACATAAGCGCTATCATTGAATTTGGAACAAATATCCGACGCCCATTGGTCAAGCAGTTTTTGCTTATCTTTATTAAAAACCGTTAAGCCTTCAGGCATCAGGCTAACCCCTCTTCCGGCAGATAATGCTTTTCTGATTAATTGCCGGCTCCCGGCATAAGCGCTACCACAAACAAAAAGCATTTTTTTATCCTGCTTGTCATATTGAATTTTTGATTCCTTTTGAATAACAGAAAACCCCTGTTCCTCCAGCAAAGCAGTAAAAAAGCCCGAAGCCCCCGCAACAGCCATGTCGTCCTCTACTTTCTCTGCCCAAACCTTCAAATCATCGTTAGAAGAAACCTCTCCCACAAATACGCCTTCTTCCGGGAAAACCGCCTCCTGTTTTAAAACCTGTATATTTACCGGCGTCTCCTTTCTTAAAATAGAAACGACCCCGGAAGTAGCAGCGGCAAACTCCGGATCATCCCTAAAGTCCGTATCATTTAGTTTTTTCCCATTGATATAATAATCGCCATTGATGATCACTCTCCCAAATTGTGGATTAGCAGGAACAAGAATAGCCCGTTTTCGGTTTAGTACTTTCATTTGCTCCTTCAACTCTACCAGAACATGACCGCGTAAAACAGAATCCGTTTTTTTATAAATAAACCGCGGAGGTACCTTCATCCGGCTAATTCTGCTGAAAATGGCATGAGCCTCTAACCTTGCATCCGCCGATGTCTTTGACCTGCTGTTTGTTGCAACAACAAATAAATCCGCCTCACAATTTTCCCTGACTTCGGTAGCTATTTCCACCTTCATCCCATACCGAAGCCCTATCCCTCCAATTTCTGCAGCGCCGGTAAAATCATCGGCAACGGCCACGATCATAAAACATCTTTTTTATTGGAAGCAAACCTTACCGCATAATCTATTGCCAGCAGCATGGCATCCGGGCTGGCTTTTCCCTGCCAGGCAATATCGAAGGCCGTACCATGATCAACAGAAGTACGTATAATAGGTAATCCCAAGGTAATATTTACCCCTTTAACACTTTCCATTTTCTGTGTTTTATTATCCCATTTAAAACCAATCACCTTAAACGGAATATGCCCCTGATCGTGATACATGGCCACACAACCATCGTAATATCCCATAGCACCCTTAGCAAACAGGGTGTCCGGGGGAACCGGTCCTTCTACATTAAATCCTGACTTTTTTGCAGTTTCAACCGCAGGAACAATTTCTTTCTCATCTTCCTCCCCAAATAATCCCGAATCACCGGCATGTGGATTCAATCCCGCAACCCCAATTCTCCCGTCCTTAATTCCTAATTGACAAAGACCTTGGTCTAACAGCTTAATCACTTCCAGTATCCTTTCCTTCTTCACCAAATCACAAGCCTCCCGCAGAGATACATGAGTGGATACATGTATCACTCTAAACTGTTCCTCTGCCAACAGCATGGCATATTCTTTTGTTCCGGTATATTGTGCATAAATTTCGGTATGCCCCCCAAAACGATGGCCCGCTTCATTCATGGATTTTTTATGGATGGGCCCGGTAACCGTAGCCTGTATTTTATTTTCAAGGGCTAACTTAATGACCGTTGTTACCGCTTCAAATGCTGCATTGCCGGCCATAGCTGAAATTTTACCGGGTTCCAAAACCGACATATCCACGTTGTCAAGATCATAAACATCTATTGTGCCGTATGTAAAGGAAGCCTCTTCTATATTTTTAATACGATGGATATTTTGACCTACCTGTAATTTTTCCATACAGGCCCGCATTACTTTTGCATCCCCAACAACAACCGGATTACACTTCTCATAAACGGCTTCATTTTGGAGCGCTTTTAAAGCAATTTCCGGCCCTACGCCAGCAGGGTCTCCCATTGTAATTCCAATAACCAGTTTACTATTTCTCATTGATTCAGTTTATTTTTTATTCCCGCATAAAAAGCCTTGTAATTCTCAACAACTTCTCTTTCCGTCCTTTCCTCTAGCCGTTGAAGAGGGGGCAATACATACGGCTCACATAAATCTTCCGCTTTCAGGATCACCTTCAACGCAGACAGAGAATCGGGAAGCAGCCGGCCCTGTTGGTAAATTTTACCCAACTCATCAGAAACCTGTTGGAACATTTTCCCTTTTTCATCCTCTCCCTTCAGAATGGCATCCCACAATTGACGATAGACTTCCGGAAGCACATTACCGGAGCTGGGAACAATCCCATCCGATCCTAATTTCAGACCTTCGTATGACTTGGTCGCCCACCCTATCATATAGCTAAAATCCGGCCGGTCTTTCCAGCGTTTTACTGCTTCTTTTAAACGATGCTCATCCTTTTCCGAATCTTTTAGTCCTATAATATTAGGATGCTTACTTAATTGATCAATTATCTCTAACGGGATGCTCATATTGGTTGTAGAAAGAATATTATAAACCATAACCGGACACGAACTTTTATTTGCCAGTTCTTCAAACCACTTCATCATTGCAATTGTAGAAAGCGGATACTGAGGCGGCAGGTGAGCCACGACCACATCAATTCCAAAATCCGATGCCTTTTTTGCCAAGTACAACATATCATCGTGACATACGGATGAAACAGACGCATATAAATGACTTCCCTTGTTCTTAAATACAGATAACCCCTTCATTAAATCTATCCGTTCCTTCAATGGAATAGACAACCCCTCTCCGGTTGTCCCCATCACAAATGGATGGCATTGATGATCTATTATCTTTTGCAAGAGCTCTTTTAAATGCTTATGATCTATTTTCCCCGCCCTGGTAAACGGTGTTATCATCGGCACTAATACGCCGTTATACTTTTTCATTATTTTCCTTTAATAAGCAGATTGATAAATTTTTACCGCGTCCTCAACTAGAACTTCCCTCACGTTATTTTTCAATAACCGGGTTACCTTCATTGCATCCCCTGCCATACTTTCTATCACCTTTTCAGGAATATGAAGAGCGGACAGGGTCATCGGTACTTCGCACGCTTCCATGAGTGTACGAATATGCCGGATACCCGTTTTTGCTTCTTCCTTTGCCGTTTTTGCAGGAGGGCACCTCATAGCCCTGGCTATATCTGCATAACGTTCCGGGGCAGCGGATAAATTAAATTCGAGAACAGGAGGCAACAACAAAGCATTCGACAGTCCATGAGCAACGTGAAAACGACTGCCTAAGGGATAAGAGAGGGCATGCACGGCTGCCGTGTTTACGGGCCCGAGACATATACCTCCATACAAACTACCCAGCATCATGGCTGCCCTGGCCTCCCTATCTTTTCCATCCCTACAGGCTTTTACAATATTGTCGCTGATTAACCGAATACCTTCTAAAGCATACATATCTACCAACGGATGAGCAAATTTATTGGCATAAGCTTCAATACAATGAGTCAGTGCATCAATACCAGTCGCAGCAGTAATGGGGGCAGGTAGCGATAAGGTAAGCAATGGATCAGCATAAACCCGGTCAGGAACAAGAAAAGGGCTTATAATTCCTTTCTTTTGTCCGTCTTTTTCGTCTAATAATATGGCGTTAGGGGAAACTTCGCTTCCCGTACCCGAGGTTGTCGGCACACAAACCAATAACAAATCCCTGCGTTTCAACTTATTTATTCCGGTAATTTCCTCCAGGGACTGCGTATTATTTACTTGGGCTGCCAGTAATTTAGCTACATCCATTACACTGCCGCCGCCTATTCCGATAACCCCGTCAGGAGCTTCTTTTTTAGCCCAATTTAGAATCCGCTTAAAATCCGCATTGGTGGGTTCACTCGCAATCGAAGTATCTGTTACTACTTCAGTTCCATCCTTCTGAAAAGCATTAAAGAGTCTTTCCAATTGGGGGACTACTTCCGGTAGGGATAACACCAGTATCTTTTTCAAATGATACGGCTGAATATCTCCCGCCAGCTTGTCCAGGCTTCCCGCTCCATAATTCAATACACCGGGTTGATAAATTGTTAAGAGTTTTTGTACCATTTTCTTTTTATCTTCACTTTAAATTAATCTATATCATAAATTCATCTTGGCCACATGATCTCAATATCTTCTTTCCTGGATTCAGGAATTACCTTCAATTTCTTAACCTTCCCATCTTTTAAAGAAACTTCAATGGTCGTATTTTTTGGGGCATGTAGTTTGAAATGCACATCCAGCTTCTTAGGCCATGCCGGGAACAGGTATATTTTATCTCCATTGAACTGCAAAAGCATATCCTGTAGTCCGATCATTCCCGAGCCGCCCCAATTATGGTCGGGAGTCCAGTCGAATCCGGGACCCCAGAATGCCGGAAACCGTCTGCCGGAGTCCTGAAGTTTTTTAAAGGTCAAGTTAGCGGCCTCAGCCGTAAGGCCCAGATCCGCGGCAAAGATGTTATCCTGCTTCCAACCTATATACCCTCTGTGCTTTACGGCATCTGTATCATATTTCCAGGTATTGAGTGCGATCTCCAGGCCGGGTCTTCCAATACCATAGATATGCCAGGGGAATACCGGATAAAGTTGTGGTGTTTCCG
>CAYRBD010000001.1:0-109051 GCA_964422465.1 uncultured Chitinophagaceae bacterium | reverse complement strand
AAAGAGGAATCTCGGGACGTAGCGCAGCTCGGTAGCGCACTTGCATGGGGTGCAAGGGGTCGCTGGTTCGAATCCAGTCGTCCCGACTGATAATGTGCAGACTAAATAATGTCATTTAATTTAATGACTTTCAACTTGTCAGGAACAAGGCAAACCGGATTTTTATAAAAAAGAGTATCTTTATAGCTCTTAACTTTAACCGGATGCTTCGATTTCTTCTCCTGATGATCGCCTGTTGCCTTTCAGGCTGGAGTGCAGGCAGGGCACAGACCGTTCAGCAACCGCCCGAAAAAAGTACTCCCTATGACCGCGATACCACACTATTTAACCGTTACCTGCAAAAGGCTATTCGTTTGAGCGCTTCTACGCCAGACTCCTCTCACTACTACCTGCAAAAAGCATATACGCTGGCCTCTGATAGACAATATAGTATTGGTCTTTCCAGATATTTCCACTTCCTGGCAGCGCAGTATAACCAAAATAGCCAGTATGATTCTGCAATGCAAACAGCAAGAGAAGAAATGCATTGGGCACTTCAATCTGAGGATTCGCTTTCGATGGCCTGGGCATACAGCGCCTTAGCCAACGTATTTGAATACAAAGGCCTTGCAGATTCTGCAGGCATTTTTTTTATAAAAGAATTAAAAATCGCAGAGGGATTAGGGAATAAAAAACTTTCCGGACGCATTAGATATAACCTGTCCAGTGTACTTTATTTAACCGGCGATTATACCAAAGGAATAGCTTATGGCCAATCAGGGTATAAAATTGGAAGGCAACTCAATAATAGGCATATCATGGGGAACAGCCTTTTTAACCTGGCGGTAAATGAGGTTGCGTTACATCAATATGACTCAGCTTTATTCCACTTCAACCGGGCTTTAAAGGTAGTAAAAAATACAGCGGATAGCAATATGGTAATGGATGTACTTAATAATGAAGGAGACATCCTGATTAAAAAAAACCGTTATCAATCAGCGCTATCCAAGTACCAGAAAATGTTGAAACTGGCTAAGCAATATAAATATCCGGATTATTTAATGTATGCCTATGGCAACTTGGGAAATACGCAATTGCATGTTGGCCAATTATCTAAAGCGGAGAAAAACCTCAGTAAAGCCATTCATATAGGACATAAAATAGGAGCTGATTATGAATTGAGCTTATGGTACGAGGCTTTTTCTAACTTAAAAGAGGCTAAAAAAGATTATGCTTCCGCTCTTACCTATCGAAAGAAATATGAAGCGCTGAATGACAGCATCACCAATAAGGAAACCAAAAAAGATTTACACAAACTTGAAATAAAATACCAAACGGCTCAAAAGGATAAAGAAATAGCACAGCAAAAATTGAGTTTGATAAATAGCCGGGGGAAGATTTACCGTAAAAACATCTGGATATGGATTATTATAAGTGGACTCATCGTATTAATCTTTATTTTTATTCTCTCTGTAAGGAGCCATAAACATAAACAAAAATTACAACAACAATCCCTGTTGACGATCCAAAAGCAACATGAAGTAAACACCTTAAAAGCACAGATGAACGCCCGCGAAGAGGAACGCAACCGCATCGGGCAGGAAATGCATGATGATGTGGGATCGGCACTCACAACTATCCTCTATCTGAGCGAGGACCTGAAAACTCAAACGAAAGAAATCGGAAAACAAACTGCTGACAAAATTGCCGCTACGGCCGGATCGGTGGTAGATAAAATGAGTGAAATTATCTGGAGTATGAATCGCGCTTATGACACAGTGGATGATCTGATTACATATTCTCGTCAGCATACGGCTAATTTTTTAGAAAATTATGGATTGAAATACACTTTTGAAGCTCCGGACCCTGTTCCGGATATTCATTTGCAGAGCGAACAAAGACGGAATATTTTTCTGGTGCTAAAAGAAAGTCTGCACAATGTGATCAAGCATGCAGGGGCTTCTAAGGTATGCATTTGTTTTTATTTAACGGATAATTTACAGGTGGTGATACATGATGACGGGAAAGGGATTAACCTGGAGAAACTACGGCGTTTTGGAAGCGGTTTGCAAAACATGAAACAACGGATGGAGTCAGTAGGAGGAAGTTTCGATATTAGGAATAAAGAAGGTACCCTGATTACACTTGAATGTCCTCTGATAACGTAACCAAGAATATAACAAAAGTTCTATAAAAGAAACAAAGCGATCTATTATTTTTGTGGAACTTCAAATTTTTTCCCATGAAGGAGATGATATCGGTCAGTATTGTAGAGGACCTGAAAGAAATTCGGGAGCACGTGCAACGAATTATTGAGTATGCAGATGATTTTCTCTGCCTCTCTGCTTACAGCAATGCAGAAGACGCCTTAAAAGAGCTATCTGTATTGCAGCCCCACCTCGTCCTGATGGACATAAACCTTCCGGGAATGAACGGAATAGATTGTATTCAAAAAATGAAAGAAAAATGCCCGGAGATGCAGTTTATGATGTTTACGATTTATGAAAACAGCGAATTGGTATTTGACGCCTTGGAGGCAGGGGCTACCGGCTATTTGTTGAAAAAGACCCCTCCGGACAAGATATTAGAAGCGCTCAAAGAATTGTATTATGGAGGAGCGCCCATGAGTACGCAAATTGCCCGCAAAGTGGTTTCCGCTTTTCGCAAAACCAAACCGGAAAATAATGAAGCCGGATTATCCACAAGAGAAACCGAGGTATTACAACTGCTTTCCAAAGGCTTTTTATATAAAGAAATTGCCGATAAATTAAATATCGCCACAGGTACAGTCCGTCAACATATCCATAAAATTTATGAAAAACTCCACGTCCAAAACCGAACAGAGGCACTGAATAAATATTATGGTAGAAGATAAGCAGAGGCCGTAAGACGGGATTCGGTAAAGCAGTGTTTAGTAATCGGCGTCTTTTGAGGAAGCATAATATGACTTTTGTTCTATTGTATAACCTCCCATGCAAGATAATTTTGTGTTATTCATTTACTTTTAAATTCATTTTTAAAGACAGTAAAACCGGTGCAGAATGAAGTACCATCACCGGTACCTCCGGTTATGAAGAAAAGGCATCGAACTTGCTGAGGTGCGATCGTTGAGCTTGTCGAAACGACTGTAATTCGAATCGATTATCAGTGGCTTCAGCAAGCTCAGCCACCAAGAGATCGGAGAGTATCCCGAATATACCTGCTGTCAGGCAGGCTCGATAACCACGAAATCAAAACAACCAGAAAATCTGAGTATCTAACTTTTGTTCTATTGCAAGGCCCTCTTCACTCCTTTAAATTTGTATCAACAAAGCAATAGAGGATAGTCTTATTATTCATTTAAAAAATCCTAATTATGCAAACACATCATTTATTATTTCCCATTATCATCAGTACATTGTTCTCAGTAACCGGATTTTGTCAATCTCGTTATACCAATCCGGATTTTAAATCTATAGCCAAAAACGAAAAAACGATTGCTATTCTGCCCTTTCAAGTATCCCTTAAACTACGACCAAAGGATACAGCAAATATAACAAAAAAGACCCTTAAGGAAAAAGAAACGGAGGAAGGATATACCGCACAAAACGCCATCGAAACTTTCCTCCTAAAGAAAAATCAACATAGGAAATATTCTGTCAGTTTTCAGGATGTAGGCAGAACCAATGGTTTGTTAAAAAGTAAAGGGATTACTCCTGATTCTTTAGCTACAATGGAACCGGAGCAGATATGCAAGGTACTGGGAGCAGATGGAATTATTACGGGAAAGTTAGTTTCCACTAAGCCGATGTCCACGGGCGCTGCAATAGCCGTTGATTATTTTGTCGGATTTGGTGGAAAAACAAATGCAGGTGATTGTACGATTAAAATTTACGATGGGGCCGGCAGAAAGCTCATGTGGGAATACCATCGTGTACTTTCTCAGGGATTGGGTAGCAATGTGAATACTATTATCTATTCCATTATGCATAAGGCCTCACGAAAATTTCCATATAACCGGTAAATCCTTATTAAAAAATACAGTAAATGAAAAAGGTTGTCTTGTTCTTATCCATCGCCTTTATGGCAGGTGTAGCCTTCGTTAATATGTACAATTCCATTGTGGATACCACAAGTTGGATCAGTAATGTACCTGAATCCATAATAGTTTTCAGACAATATTATCACAGCGTAAACCCGGGAAACTTTTTCAGGGTATGTTCTCCCATTAACCAATTACTAGCATTACTTTCGGTTATCCTATTTTTGAAAACATCCGGAAAATGCAGGCTATTTCTCCTCATTGCTTTTCTATTAGCTGTATTGGGTGACGTGGTTACGTTTACATATTTCTATCCCAGAAATGATATGCTGATGAGTTTACCTGTCCAGGGAAATACGTCCACATTCATAGATATCTTAAAACAATGGAGAGCTATGAACTGGGTAAGAACAGGAATTATATTCATCGGCTTATTCTTTTCCTGTATGGGATTGAATGAGATATATAAATGCAGGCTGAAAAGACATATAATCACCCAAGAAAAACTTTCAGGCAAAGTAATTAACTCCGAATAATATAACCTTTATTCTATTGTAACGAACTATTTAAATACTCAATTTTGCTCTATACAATCAAACAACTAAATATTTAAGAGATGAAAAAATCAGGTAAAAAATTAAATGTGTTCAGTCTTAATTTACTATTGGTCTGTTTAAGCTTATTTATTGCTTTTACAGGTTGCAAAAAACAGGAAACAAAACCCAAACCCCAGCTTAGTATTACAACTGTTGCTTCGGGTTTACCGGGGGTGATGGGAATTACCACAGACCATCAGGGAAATATCTGGGTATCCGAAGGAGGAACAGATACCGTAGGCAACAAAGGGAATACGCATAATAATGACGGGAAAGTAGTGGTGATAACGCCCGGAGGCAAACAATACGATGCTGTTATCCATTTATCCTCTTATGCCAATGTCTATTCCGGAGAATTGCAGGGTACCGTACATCTTTTAATGGATGGAGGTACTTTGTATATCTTATCAGGGGATGATCTATATACCGCAGATGTATCTCATTTCAATCCGGGGGATGATCCCATAGAAGCAACAACCCTTCCACAAGAGAACATTGCTTCTTTTGCCTCTCAAAATGCACTAACATATAATCCCGAACACGACTCGCATCCTTATGCTCTTGCGATAGGCCCGGAGGGTGATCTCTACATTGCAGATGCCGGAGCAAATGCCATTTTACACCGAAAAGGGGAAAATGATTATACCGTACTTGCAGAAATTCCTTCTTCCCCCAATCCTACCCCGCAAATGGGAGGGCCTGTTATTCAAGCAGTCCCCACTTCAATTATGTGGGACGGACATGAATTTCTGGTTACCACATTAACCGGTTTCCCTTTTCTTGCCGGGAGGGCCATCGTATATAAGGTTTCCTCATCAGGTGAAGTGTCTGCATATCAAAAGGGATTTACCATGCTGGTAGATCAGGCTCCCGGAAAAGGAACCAAACACCTTGTGGTTCAATATGCTTCCTCTTTCAATCCGGCTTCCGGCTATGCTCCTAATTCAGGCGCCCTTATTTGGGTCAATGGCGCTACAACAGAAGTGCTTGCAGACGGACTCAATCAACCGGTTAGCATTACCCAGGTAAACAAGAACACCTGGTATCTGACTTCTCTTGGAGATGCCTCCGTTTTAAAGGTTAGTTATCAATAAGCAAAAAATTCAATAAATCAATTTGCCATGGGTCATTTATTTTCTATCGGACTTTTTATTCACATCATTGGTATTACCTGTATATCCGGAGGTTCCATTGGCGGCCTTATATTAGAAAGCCACATCTGGAAACAGGTTCGGGAATCCCCCAATAATGTACATATCCTTGGGCCGTTAATGTCCAAGTATCCGATAATAATTCAGGCAGGCACCCTGCTTATGTTTATCAGTGGGCTGATAATGCTTGGCGCCCTGGGATGGGAAGTGGTAAGCCAGTGGTGGTTTATTGTTAAAATGGCCATAGTGGTAGCCCTTGTCTTAAATGGAACCCTGATAGCCAAACCAAACAGCGCCAGGCTTCGTATGCTTGTACCCAGTCTGATCAAGGGAGAAAATGTCGCAGTACAAATAGGCAAGGTAAAAAGGAACATGACCCTCTTTCACATCAGCGAGCTAACTATGTTATTACTCGTTTACCTGTTGGCCATATTCCGTTTCTAAAAAAGTATTTATTAATCATTTTTAAATTTAATTCTCATGAAAAAGTACACATTCACAATGATTCTGGGAATGGCAACCTTATTGTTTGCTGTAAAATCTCAGGCACAGACAGAGGGATCCAAAGTCTTTCAAAAAGGATCCAGCATTATTAATCTGGGAGTTGGTATCGGCACTACTCTTTACGGGAGTGGCTATACCGGCACTTTTCCACCCATCAGCTTATCCTATGAAAAAGGGATTGCTAACGGGCGCTGGGGAGTTGGAGGATTTCTGGCTCATACCGGTGCTAAATATGGCGATAAACACAATTACTGGAAATATTCCTATACCATTATTGGCGTACGCGGCGATTACCATTTTTATACTACAGATAAATTAGATACTTACGGAGGCGTTATGCTGGGATACGACATCGTTTCAGATAAATGGCACGGTGAAGGGGAAGAAGAAGTGTACAACGATTCCGGAAGTGATGCTTCTTTCTCCATTTTTGTAGGAGGCCGGTATTTCTTCAGCCCAAACATCGGGGGATTTGCAGAACTGGGCTATGGTATAGCATGGCTTAATCTGGGTCTGACCTTTAGCTTATAATCCACTATTACCAACCTTATGCCCCTGCTGGGCAAGGTTGGTATTTTACCGGGGACCGGTACTTTCTGTTTGTTTTCCAAAAGGCTTACCTTTGCGCGACAAAATCCTATACTTATGATCCCTGGTATTAAGAAACTGCTCTTTATTGTTTTATTTATTTTTTCATGGGGTGCGGCTAACGCTCAAAGTACCAAAGCCTACAAGGGGAAAGGCGATGTAAAAGGACAGATTGGCGCCAATTTCCAGAAAGGTGGGAGTGGTATTATGGCTGATCTGGATTTTGGTATAGGAAGAAGTTTCTCACTCGGTATTCAAATGGGGTACTTGCTGGGCGTGAACGAAATCGGAGGCGTTAAACCTGGCTTTGGCGATCGTTTTGATGTAAGAGCCAGGTGCAATGCCAATCTGGGCGGCGTATTACAGTTGCCCTCAAATATGGATATATATCCCGGCCTTGATCTTGGCCTTAAAAATTTCGGTGGGCATCTCGGAGCCCGGTATTTCTTTGGAGAAGGTTTCGGCTTGTTTTCAGAGATTCAGTTTCCTTTCGCTAAATACAGTTACGAGAATAAACCCTTTCATAATCTGAACAACCAATTCAATTTTTCGATTGGCGCCTCTTTCGATTTATAATCTTTTCTTCACCAGGGTGTAACTTTTCCGGTTTTTATTCGTCTTTCTTTTGATATTTCTTCTCTGAAGGGTGCAACCTTTTGAAAAAGGATTGTCTTTAGGAGGAGTACCTATTTTTATTCACAATAATATTAATCCGTTTATCATTAATAATCGCCATTTATAATTTTTAGACAATACCTTGTTATACAAAGTACCTACATTTGGCCCATAGTTGGTAATGATAGGATTTATAATTAATAAAATTATGAAAAGAATAAGCCTTACAACAGTGTTCATTATTTTTTTAACAGGAGCAGCTTTCCGGGCCTTTGGGCAGCATAAAGTAAGCGGCAGGGTGATGGATGAAACGCATCAGGCGGTAGGTTATGCAACGGTTACCCTGCTGAAAGCCGCTGATTCGTCTTTGGTAAAAGGAATGGTAACGGATAGTTCCGGGGCTTTCACTTTTACTGATGTGCCTTCGGGAAAATACAGGGTGGCAGCTTCGCTTATCGGGATGACAAAAGTGTATAGCCTGTCGTTTGGGGTAGGTGCCAGTCATTCATCCAAAAAGGTAGAACCTCTAATTCTAAAACCCAATGCCAATCAGTTGAAGGAAGTGAATGTTACCGCCAGCAAACCTTTTATTACACATGAAATCGATAAAACGGTAGTAAATGTAGCAAACAGCATTGTAAGCGCCGGTAACAGCGCCTGGGAAATTTTGCAAAAATCTCCTGGTGTGACGGTGGACAATAGCAATAACACCATTCGTCTGCAGGGGAAAACCGGTGTCATTGTTTATGTGGATGGGAAACCGACTCATCTTTCGCAAGAGCAGTTGGCCAACATGCTGAAAAATATGAGTTCCGGAAGCATCAAATCTATAGAAATCATGACGCAGCCTTCTGCCAAATACGATGCGGCCGGTAACGCAGGCATTATCAATATTATTACTAAAAAGAGCAAAGAAGCCGGTTTTAACGGGAGTGTGACCGCCGGATATACACAGGGAAAATACGGCAGGGAAAATGGCGGCGTGAATCTCAATTATCGCAACGGGAAAATGAATTTTTATAGCAATTATAATTATACGCATGCCAAATGGTGGAACGACAACCGGATCATACGTAATTTTTATGATGAAATGGGTAAAAATCTGAGTACAAGATCTGAGCAATATGTTTATGCGGTTTCTCCTTCAAGTTCTCATCATTTTAAAGCGGGAATGGATTATTACCTGGACGATAAAAATACGATCGGCCTGATGATGAACGGGTCAGTTAATTCATTTAGCAATGACAGCCATAATACCACAAACTTCAAAGCGCCGGATGCTTCATTGCAATCTCAAAGTCTTACACATAACACTTCTGCAGGTAAATGGACTAATTTTACTTATGATTTGAACTATCAGGGACATTTTGATAGCGCCGGTAAGGAACTGAGCATAGATATGGCTTATTCAAAATTTGATAATTCCAGGTTAGCTCATTATCATACAGACAACTATTATCCGGACGGAACGCCTTTACCGGATCTGGAAAATGCACCCAATCCTATTATTCGCAAAGGAAGTCTTCCATCCCTCATTGATATTAAAACCGTTAAAATTGATTATACGCTTCCATTAAAGCATGAAACCAAACTGTCATTCGGCGTTAAAACCAGTTTTGTAACCTCCGATAATAATGTGGAATATTTTCATTTCGATAATGACAATAGAAAATGGTTATATGATTCAGCAACCAATCATTTTAAATATACGGAAAACATCAATGCAACTTATGTCAATTTTAATAAGAAATTTAAAAAAGGATGGGGGCTGCAGTTAGGGTTAAGAGGGGAACAAACGATCTCGAAAGGGCACCAGTTTACCAATGATTCTACCGTAAAAAGAAATTATTTTCAGCTTTTCCCCAGTATTTATCTAAGCAAAAAATTAAATAAGAACAATACGCTGAACGTATCTTACAGCCGCCGGATTGACCGACCGAACTACCAGGATCTAAATCCCTTCCGTTATTATATTGATCCCTATACTTATAACGAAGGGAATCCATTTTTGCAGCCACAGCTTACAAATTCTCTAAAACTGGCTTATGCTCATAAAAGCCTGCTTACGGCCGCATTAAGCTATAGCAATACCAGCGATGTGATGTCTCAGGTTTTAAAACAGGATGATTCTGCAAGAATCACTTACCAGACCGAAGAAAACCTTAGCCGGATGCAAAATATCGGACTCAATATTTCGCTTTCCATCCCGGTAACCAAATGGTGGATGAGCAATAACTATATAAATATATTCCATAATGTATTCCAGGGGGAATTTTTGGGAGCGTATCTGGATTTCGGAAGAACCGCTTATACTTTTCACAGTACGAATACTTTCACCCTGCCGGCTCACTTTAAAGCAGAATTGAGTGGCTATTATAATTCCTCTATGCAATGGAGCATTTTTACATCCCGACCGCAGTATTCATTATCTGCAGGTATTCAAAAATCATTTTTGAAGGATAAAGCAGATATTAAGCTGAATGTAAATGATATATTTCATACGCAACATGGCGCTGCATCTGTTAAATATCAAAACCTGGATGTATCAGTCAATAATCACTGGGACAGCCAACAGGTAAGTCTGACATTTACGTGGCGGTTTAATAAAGGAAATGCAAAGCCGGTTAAGCATCATCAATCAGCGATAGAAGAAGAACAAAACAGGATTAAGAAGTGAGTGGCAGTTGGCAGGCGCAACGAAAATTCTAAATTCCAGGTCCGGACTCTGGAACATTGAAACATTGAAAATTATCAATTAATCCCATGCAACCTTTTTAAAACACGTTGTCTTTATAACAAGCGCGCAAATGAGGACAACCGATTTTAATCATTCAAAAAACAAATTTATCATTTAAAAAAACAATCAGTATGAAAACGATCAGCAAGGCGCTTATAGTAGTCTTATTATTTACCGGATTTACTTTTTCCGGTCATGCCCAACAACGGAAAGGCAACCTGGAAGTCACCACACAGCTAAAAGAAACCAATGGCAGTTATGACCAACGGAAATTATACAGGGAATTCCTCATCTCTTATATGAAAAACTGTCCCTATATTAGTAACTTTAACATCCGGGAGACCACACAAACTTCGGATAACCATGATGTTACCTGGAGTTATGATGTGAACAGTTGGGATGACATCACTAAGTTCTATGGCTGGGTAGAATCACATTTGAAACCAGGAAAAAACGGAGGCTTGAAAAAGGCTATGACTCCTTATCAGCCCGATTATGCAATCGGAGGGAAAATTCAGGTACATAAAGCACAAAAAGGTACCCTGGCCAAAGATTGAGGGAAAAACAGCAACAGATGGAAAAAGAAGCGCTTGTAATAAATGACCTGGTAACTGCCTGTAAAAGAGGTGATCGGGTAGCCGCAGGTCAGCTTTACAAGCGCTATTCCAAAGCAATGTATAACCTGTGTTTACGGATGTTGAACAACAAGCAGGAAGCGGAAGATGTATTGCAGGATTCCTTCTACCAGGTCTTTAAAAATATTGGCAATTTCAGGGGAGAGGCTACGGTGGGCGCATGGATAAAAAGAATAGTAGTAAACAGATGTCTGAATCATATTAAAAAGAAAAAACCGCTTCTGGTGGAAATAGATCATATCGAATTTGAAGAAGAAGAGCCTGTAGATGAAAGAAAGTACGGTTATACCGTAGAAAAAGTGAAGGAAGCCATAGAAAGCCTGCCAGACGGTTATCGCATTGTGTTGACGCTGTATCTCTTTGAGGGCTATTCTCATAAGGAGATTGCCAAAGAATTAAATATTTCTTTATCCACGGCAAAAACACAGTATATGAGAGCAAAACGACGAGTACGGGAGACTGTAGCAGAATTAGAGTAAGCAGCATTGCCCTGAGCGAAGTCGAAGGGTTGGCAGTAGTCATTAGTCATCATTGAAACACTGAAACATTGAAACCCATGGATTCTTTAGAAAAATACATACAGAACCACCGTGAGGAATTTGAGCAGGAAGGCCCCGATCCAAAGGTTTGGGACAAGCTGGAGCACAGGCTGTGGGAAGAAGAAAAGCCGAAGCCGGAAAAGCAGAAAATAATATTCCTGAACCGCAATTTCAGAAAATGGGCTGCCGTAGCTGCTGTATTTCTTCTGGGAATCACTTTTGTTGCGTTTGTCCGTACCTATCAGGTGAAAAAAGAAGCTCTGCAACAAGTTATTCCTTCCGATTTGTTACAAGCAAAAGCCTTTTATAAAGCGCAAATAAACAATGAAATTACAAGAATAAAGGGACTACAGCCACAAAAGTCTTCTTTCGATTCCTCCTTCCTGCAACTTTTTAATGACAACGACGCCGAATATGATCGACTGACCAGCGCACTGAGAGAGAACCCTGATAATCCGCACGTGAGAGCTGCCTTTGTGGAATATTACCGTTCCCGTTTGGAAGTACTCAAAAGAATCCATAAGCGGCTTGAAGAACATATTAACATAAAACAATAAATCCATACCAACATGAAAAAAATACTTCACATTACAGGAATCTTGCTGTTGATCCTGCCTTTCTGGGGGCCGGTAAAAGGAGACAGCTTCAGGCTGACTTATAAACGAAACATCAATTTGTCTTTTCAGGTCAAGGATCACGCAGCTTTTAACCTGGAAAACAAGTACGGAAATATCCACTTTTATCAATGGGATAAAAACCAAATTAAAGCCACTATTACTATAACCGTAAAAGCAGGAAATGATGAAGAAGCTAAAAAAATAGCAGATGGGATTACTATTGAGAAAAACCAGGGCGGCAATCGGGTCTCTCTGCGGACCGATTATTCCCCTTCTGGTTCCTCTTCTGTTTGGAGTATGCTTTTTGGAAGTACATCCGGCGGAAAAAAGAGTGTGAGGATAGATTATGAAGTTTATTTACCTCAATCCCTGGCCACGCTTTCAGTTTCCAACAAGTATGGCAATATTGCCGGCAGTCGTATCCCGGGAGCTGTCAACATAGATTTAAGTTATGGCCATTTTAGCCTGGATAATATTCAAAAGCCACTGAACTTTCAGGTGAAATACGGATCGGGCTCTCTGACCAATCTTTCTGATGCAATTATTGAGGCTGCCTACACCGACTTCAATATGGATGGTATAAAACGTCTGAAAATGCATTTTAAGTATTCTGATCTGGTTTTCGGTACAGCCGACAATATTCTTCTGGATGGAAGTTATGGAGATATATCTGCTAAAAGTATTTCTCAATTGCAGAGCAATACTTCCTATGGAGATTACAAGATAGAAAATCTGGAGAGAGGGGCGACCATAACTACGGCTTATGGAGACGTGCATATTAACCGGACCAGAGCGCTAAAACAACTGAAGATATCCGCCCGCTATTCGGATATTTTTCTGGGGGTTTCCAGAAGTCAGCCTCTGCAGGTAAATGTTCAGCTTAATTACGGTGATTTTGGTTCCAATGGGCTTACTTTACAGAATATTGAAAAAGGAAATAAAGGTTCCCGTACTACCTTTATTGCACATTCACCAGGAGCCGGTGCAAATGCAGGCAGGATTGTGATTGAAGGTTCATATTCTGATGTTAAACTTTGGGCACAATAGAGAGTACTATGTTTTTGCCTGTTAAGGCAATTTTGGTTGATAGAAGGAAAATCCCACCGGCAACGGGGGATTTTCTTTTTCCGCTCCCCTTTCTTATCTAAACTCCGGATGAAACCGTTGTAACGTATCCCGAAGATATTCTCTGTCTATATGGGTATAAATCTCTGTTGTCGTAATGCTTTCATGACCCAGCATTTGCTGCACAGCTCTCAGATCGGCTCCCCCTTCTATCAGGTGAGTAGCAAAAGAATGGCGGAGAGTATGGGGAGAAATATTTTTAGTAATGCCGGCCCGGGCAGCCATTTCCTTAATAATATAAAAGATCATCACCCGGCTAAGCGGCTTCCCACGTCGGTTTAAAAATATGATGTCTGTCGCCTTGGAATCTATAGATAAATGGCAGCGGATGGTATCCCGATAAAGGGCAATGTATTTCAATGCAGAGGCTCCGATGGGGATCAGCCTTTCTTTATCTCCTTTCCCCGTTACCCTTAAAAAGCCTTCTTCAAAATAGATTTCTGAAAGCCGGAGAGAAATGACTTCGCTTACCCGTAATCCACAGGCATACATTGTTTCTAAAATAGCCTTGTTTCGTATGCCCTCCGGTTTGCTGAGGTCCAGGCAGTTTATCATCTTTTCAATCTCTTCAAATGTCAGCACTTCGGGCAGGGCGCGTTTCATCCTGGGGACCTCCAGTAGCTCAGCCGGATCTTTGTCTATTTCATTTTCAAGAAGCAGGTACCGGAAAAAAGCCTTTATTCCGGAAGTGATCCTCGCCTGTGAAGCTCCATTCATGCCCATCTGAGCTAATTGATGTAAAAAATGTTGTAAAAGTTTTGTTGTGACTTTTTGAGGCCCCACCGGAGGTTGCTCCGCCGTACAATACTGCATAAGCAGGGAGACATCATGCAGATAGGCACGGATGGTGGCCGCAGAGAGTGAACGCTCCAGTTGAAGATAAATTTTAAACCCTTTGATTTCTGTCTCCCACATACCTAAAGAGTTAAAATATAATTAATAAATTACCAATATAGTTAAAAATAATCAAAAACATAGGGGAAAAATTGTAATTTTTCTATAAATTTAATAATTTTGCCAAAAATTACACTTTCCAACCTTTTATAAAGTTATGACAGAAAATACAATTCGCCCCATAAAAAAATTGATGGTAGCGAACAGAAGTGAAATTGCTATCCGTATTTTAAGAGCCGCTTCTGAATTGAAAATCCGTACAGTGGCTATTTATACTTATGAAGACCGTTACTCCCTTCACCGTTATAAAGCAGATGAAGCCTATCAGGTAGGCGCCGATGATGAGCCTTTGAAACCTTATCTGGATGTAGAGGCTATTATTCACGTAGCCAAACGAAATGGTGTGGATGCCATCCATCCGGGGTATGGATTTTTGAGTGAAAGTGTTCATTTTGCCCGCAGGTGCCGCGAGGAAGGGATTATCTTTATTGGCCCCAGGTCGGAAGTAATGGAAAAACTGGGAGACAAAGTAGCGGCCAAAAAAATTGCGCGTAAAGCCAATGTTCCGGTTATTGAGGACAGCCAGGTGAAGCTGGACAACCCGGAGGTGGTAAAAAAAGAAGCAGCGCGCATAGGCTACCCGATAATGTTAAAAGCTTCCGCAGGCGGTGGCGGGCGTGGGATGCGTGTGGTTCGGAATGAAGACGACCTGGCCAATGCCTTTAATGACGCGCAAAGCGAAGCCGGAAAGGCGTTTGGGGATGATACCATTTTCATGGAAAAATTCATTTCCGAACCCAAACATATTGAGGTACAGCTGATGGGCGACAACTATGGAAATATCGTTCATCTTTTCGAGCGAGATTGTTCTGTGCAGCGCCGTTTCCAAAAGGTAGTAGAGCTGGCCCCTGCGCCTAACCTCCCGGATCAAACACGCCACCAGATTCATGAATATGCCCTGCAGTTGGCCCGTATAGTAGGTTATAACAATGTGGGAACAGCCGAATTTCTGGTGGACCAGGATCACAACATCTACTTTATTGAGGTAAATACCCGTATCCAGGTGGAGCACACGGTTACAGAAGAAGTAACGGGGATAGATATTGTTCGCACGCAAATTCTTATTGCAGAAGGTTACCCACTGGCAGACAAGCGCATCTTTATAAGGGGGCAGGAAGATGTTAAACTGAATGGCTTTGCATTACAATGCAGAATTACCACGGAAAACCCCGAAAATAATTTTAAACCTGACTTCGGAACCATTATCGCCTACAGAAATGCGGGGGGCATGGGTATCCGCCTCGATGAGGGCAGCGCTTATTCCGGAATGAAAATATCTCCTTTCTTTGATTCGATGCTGGTGAAAGTTACCGCCTGGGGCCGTACGCTTGCAGGGGCTTCAGAACGCATGCAAAGGACTTTACGGGAATATCGAATCCGGGGTGTACGGACAAATATCGGTTTCCTACTGAACGTTATTCAAAACCAAACTTTTATTAAGGGAGAATGTACGGTTAACTTTATTGATAAAAATCCCGAATTATTCAAACTGACCAAAACCCGCGACCGGGCCACCAAGATACTCCGCTACATCGCTGATGTAACCGTAAACGGAAACCCGGATGTACGGAACAAGCAGGAAAATAAGAAATTCAGGATTCCACAAATTCCTCATTTTGATCCCTTCATGGATTATCCTAAAGGAACAAAAGATAAACTGACCGACTTAGGAAGAGATCAATTTTCAAAATGGCTGCGGGAGGAAAAACAGGTTTATTATACCGATACCACTTACCGCGATGCACATCAAAGTTTAATTGCCACCCGCGTGCGTACGCGTGATATTATGGCGGTAGCAGAAGGCTATGCCAAAAACAACCCACAGATATTTTCAATGGAGGTATGGGGTGGCGCCACCTTCGACGTATCTATGCGCTTTTTGCATGAATCCCCCTGGCACCGGCTGGCTCTACTTCGGGAGGCAATGCCCAATATCCTGATGCAAATGCTTTTCCGCGGATCAAATGGCGTGGGTTATTCAGCCTACCCGGAAAATTTTCTGGCCAGATTTATTGAAAAAGCTGCCGAAACCGGTATTGATATCTTCCGGATATTTGATTCACTTAACTGGATAGAAGCAATGGAACCCAGTATTCGATTTGTAAATAAATATACGGATTCACTGGCCCAGGCAGCCATTAGCTATACCGGAGATATTCTTGATAAAGACAATAACAAATATCCCCTGCGGTATTATGTTGACCTTGCTAAAAAACTGGAAGATGCCGGCGCTCACATGCTTTGTATTAAAGATATGGCCGGTCTGTTGAAACCCTATGCAGCAGAAACATTGGTTAGCGCCTTAAAGGAAGCAGTAGAATTGCCGATTGTTTTGCATACCCATGACACATCCTCCATGCAAACCGCCACATATCTGAAAGCGATAGAATCGGGCGTAAACGTGGTAGATTGTGCCATCGCTTCCATGAGCGGACTGACCTCCCAGCCTAACCTGAACTCGGTTGCCGCCTCCATGAGATATCATGAACGGGGCCGCAAAATGAATTTAAAGTCCTTAAACCGCTATAGTGATTACTGGGAAGTTATCCGTGAATATTATTATCCTTTTGAATCGGATTTGAAATCCGGAACCGCAGAGGTGTATGACAATGAAATTCCCGGTGGGCAATATTCTAACCTGCGGCAACAGGCCGAATCATTAGGGTTAGGGGATAAAGTGGGACAAATAAAGAAAAATTACATCATTGTAAATGACCTGCTGGGCGACATTGTGAAAGTAACTCCAAGCTCCAAGGTAGTGGGGGATATGGCTTTATTTATGACGGCCAACAACCTGACGGCAGCGGAAGTGCTGGACGAAAGCAAGAATCTTCCTTTCCCCGAATCCTTAAAGCATTTTTTAAAAGGAGAGCTGGGTTTCCCTTACGGCGGTTTCCCCGAAAAACTTCAAAAAATTGTGCTGAAAGAGGAGCAGCCCATCACGGGTAAGGCCAGCGATTATCTTCCGGATGTAGATTTTGACAAAGAGTTTAAAGCCTTCCAAAAGAAATTCCCCGCTTCCGATTTTCTGGCATTCTTAAGCTACAAGATGTTCCCGAAAGTATATCAGGACTTTTATAACATGAAGGAAGAATATGAGAACCTGGAAATGGTACCCACACCGGCGTTCTTTTATGGGATGCAGGAGGGAGAAGAAATCCTGGTTAACCTGGGTCCCGGAAAGACCATCTTTGTTAAACTGCTTTATATATTACCTCCTAATGAGCATGGAATGCGCGAAGTTGCTTTTGAATTAAACGGCTATTCACGAATTGTAACCATTCGGGATCAGTCGGTTGCTTCTGCAATTCCTTCTCATAAAAAAGCCTCGAATCCGGATAAAGAAATTGGCGCTCCCCTGCAAGGCAAACTTTCTAATATCAAAGTAAAACCAGGCGATAAGGTTAAAGCCAACAGCCCCTTGTTCGTGATAGAAGCCATGAAGATGGAAACCACGGTATCCGCCCCTCATCAGGGTACGGTTAAGGAAGTAGCCCTGCCTGAAGGAGAAATGGTCCAGCAAGACGATTTGATCGTTACAATCGGGTAAAGCCGGTGTCTCTTCCTTTATCCTGAACGAAGGAAGTTCCACTTAGAAAAAGACAACTATATCCTTAGTTTCTATCGCTATCGCATGGGATAAATAATGGCACTTATTTTGTTGAAATACAAAGTAATGGCCTTTTTTATTTTGGTACTTTTGTAATAAAAGCGTATATTCCTCAACAGCTAAAGATACATACATATTAAAACAGGGAAAATCATAAAGAAAGTTTCAAGAATACTGGTGTGGATATTAAGTTCACTCCTGCTACTCCTGTTTTTAATTATCATTTTGTTGAATGTTCCCCAGGTTCAAAACCTGTTAAAAGATGTTGCAGTTAAATACTTAAATAAAAAATTACATACCACAGTACAACTGGATCACCTGGCGTTGAAAATTCCTTCTTCTGTCCAATTGGATTCACTTTATATTGAAGATCAGGCAAAGGATACACTTGTCTATACCGGGCATCTTTACATCAAAATAGATATGCTCGGGTTGTTATCCGGGAATGTACATATTGATTCTATCCGGCTGGATCATTTTACCGCTAATGTGAACCGAACGCTCCCGGATACAGCCTTTAATTTTAATTATATTCTGAAGGCCTTCGGAGCCAACGAAGCAGATACTACCAAGGACACCTCTTCGACAGGTACCTTTTACCTGGGTTCCATTCACTTGTCCCATATCCGCTTGCATTATAATGATGTGGTGACGGGTTATGATGCAACTGCCAATCTGGGAGATTTCGCCACCCGGTTTACAGACTTTAACCTGGATAGCATGCGATTCTTGCTGGACAGCATAAAGCTCTCTGGCTTATACTCCAATATCGTTGTCAACAAGCCACTGGTTGAGCCGCCAAAGGTACCTGAGAAAGAAGAAGATACCGGAACCTCCACCCTGCCGGAATTGGACTTTAAAGGATTGGTTTTTAGCAACCTGAAAGTCCAATATGCGGACCATGTTTCTGAAATGAATGGAACTGTAAACCTGGATACTCTGTTGCTGTTTCCAGATACCCTCAATTTGAACAACCGGCATATTAAACTAAAGAAGCTGGCGCTGAATAAATCTGATATTGTCTTTAGTATGAAGTCAGGCCCGGCGAAAAAAGAACCGGAACCTGAACCCGAAACTACGCTCCCGGATACCACAACTTCAACTCCCTGGTTGATCGCTTTGGATAGTCTGCAATTTATCGGAGATCATTTCAAATTTGACGATCAGGGGAAACCCCATCAGAAAGAAGGAATAGATTTCAATCATCTTGATGTAAACAATTTCACTTTATTAGCTTCCAACATTTATTACACGAATGACTCCTCTCATGCCAGCGTTGGAGATATTGCTTTTCAGGAGCAATCGGGGTTTAACTTGCAACGGCTGACAGCAGATGCGGTTTATACCAATAAGGGTGCCATCTTAAAGAATCTTTTATTACAAACCCCCAACAGCCGGATCAGCAAATACCTGGCTATCAGTTATCCGGCTCTTGATTCTTTATCTACTGACCCAGGAAGCATGGGCGTGAACGTGAATATAGACTCAGGACAAATTGGTCTAAAAGACCTATTTTATTTTCAGCCGGATATGGCTTCTAATGCATATCTCTCCGGATTAGCCAAAAATCCCATTCAACTGAATGGCATCCTGACCGGAAAGTTAAGTGATTTGAAAATAGACTCTTTCTGGATAAAAGCGGCCAACAATACCGCGCTTGCTTTAAACGCACATCTGGTAAATCTGCTTCATACAGACCGGGCCATGTTTGACCTGACATTAGACCATTTTACCACCGGGAGGAAAGACCTTCAATTGCTTTTACCGGATAGTCTGATACCGGCTTCGGTACGTGTCCCGGACCGGCTTACTTTGAGTGGAACATATAAAGGCTCTCTACAAAGTTTTGACAGCCGGTTGAAACTAAGAAGTTCGGATGGAAGAGGAACGATTCGTGCAAATGTCAGGAATCTTCAGGATTCACTTCATGCAACTTATAATGTTTTGGCTGATTTTACGGCTGTTCAACTGGGGCATCTTTTAAAAAATGACACGCTTTACGGCCCGGTTTCACTTGCAACCTCCGTAAAAGGAACCGGCTTAACGCCAAAGGGGATGCAGGCCCAGATCCGGGGCAAAATCAAACAAGCCTTTTATCAGGGTTATACCTATCGTAATTTAAACCTGGAAGGATCAGTGAACAAAGGGAAAGGAAAACTGACCGCCGAAATGAAAGACCCCAACCTGAATTTTAACCTTGCCTCACAGGCAGATTTGGGCGACAGCATTCCCAAAGTACAACTTGCCCTGAACCTCCGTAATGCCGATCTTTACGCATTGCACTTTGTACAAGATACCCTGAATTTACAGGGCCGGATCAAGGCTGATTTCGACCGGCTGGATATAGATAAACCCGAAGGTCAACTGGCATTGACAAACTGGAACATTCAAAATGATTCCGGGAAAATCCACATAGATTCTGTTCTCCTAAAAGCAACTTCTTCAGATACCCTGAATCAAATTCAATTGACCTCTCCCCTGGCCACTTTAGACCTTACCGGCAATTATAAACTTAGTGAAGCAGGAGCTCTGATGCAATATTTTCAAAATGAGTTTCTGGGTACAGACAGTTCAAAGGCCGTAAGTAAAGACAGCCTTTCCTCCTGGGATATGCACCTGGACCTTAATTTGCTGTCTTCTTCCTTATGGCACCAACTGTTACCTCCCCTGGAAAGTTTCAACGGCGCAGAGATTAAAGGCTTAATTACCACCAGCCCTGAAAATATCCAGATAGAAGGGAGCTTTAAACCCTTTAATTTCAATGGTATTTCGGTAGATTCCATCGGGCTTGGTTTATTTTCAAAAGAAGGAAAACTGCATTATGCTTTAACCGGAAACGCTATTCAGAACAGTGCTATTGATATCCCCTTCCTGTCTCTGATCGGGCAGTTGGATAGCAACGCCGCAACCCTGAATTTGAAAATCCTGGATCAGGAACAAAAAGACCAGTATCACCTTGCCGGGAAACTGGATATGACAAGCAATCGCTATACCTTCCGGCTGAATCCTGACAGTCTGCGGCTTAATTATGAAAACTGGACCGTCCCGGAAGAAAACTATGTACAGTATTCCCCAAAAAGTCTTGTTGTTCACCAGCTCAAACTTCAAAATGAAAACCAGTATTTATCTGTCAATAGCGACAGCTCCTCAGGGCAAAGCCCTTTAAACATCACTTTTCACGATTTTGAAATTCCCACTATTACCCGGATGGTTCTAAGTGATTCTATGGATTTGAAGGGGCTTATTAATGGGGATGTAAAAGTGGACAGCATCATGACTAACCCGCTTTTTGTTTCCGATCTGAGAATCGACAGCCTGGCTATGGGAAATCAGCCGATAGGCGCTATCCTGGTAAAAGTGGATAATAAATTGAAAGACACTTATTCGGTAAATATGCAACTCACGGGGAACGAAAATGACCTGAAGATAACAGGCGCTTATCATACCGCGGGAGAAGGAAGTTTTGATCTGGATATGGATATGACTTCTCTGCCCCTTTCCACGGTGCAGGCGCTTTCCTTTGGCCAGATAAAAGACGCCAGGGGGAAGCTAACCGGAGACCTGAAAGTAAAAGGAACGACAGAGGAACCGCAGATAGAGGGTCAGCTTACCTTCAAAGATGCCGGTTTGAACATTGTGGAACTGAATAACTATTTTAAACTGCCGGATGAAAGCATCACCTTTAATTCCACGGGTATTCATTTTGATGATTTTACCCTCCTGGATTCTGCAAACAACAAAGCCATCCTGGATGGAGATATTCTTACTAAAAGATATGATCATTTTAATTTTAACCTGAATCTGAATGCAAAAAATTACCAGTTACTAAATGTACCCAAAGGTCAGGGAGAAAATTTTTATGGGAAAGTCTATATCAGCGTTGATGCAAAGATCCGGGGTGATGAAAAGCTACCGAAAGTGAACGCCCAATTAGAACTGGAAGACAAATCGGATTTCACGATGGTATTGCAGGAAGAGAATCCTGAGGTGGTATCTTCCAGTGGGGTAGTTGAATTTATAGATGTAAACGCACCGAAAGACTCTATCCGGACAGCGCCTTCAGATTCTGTTCATACCACGAACGGCCTGACCGGGATAGACGTAAGCGCTGATATTGCCATAGACACGAGTGCAATATTGAATTTAGTGATTGACCCAGCCAACGGAGACAACCTCAGTGTACGCGGAAAGGCCGATCTGAATTTTACCATGGACCCGGGTGGAAAAATGAGCCTCACAGGTCAATATACCATTCTGAATGGAGTCTATAATCTCTCATTGGAAGGCCTAATCAAACGTAAGTTTAACATTACCAGGGGCAGCCAGATCACTTGGACAGGAGACCCTATGTCAGCCAACATGGATATTACAGCCATGTATGAAGTGGAAACTTCGGCTCTGGACCTGGTTGAGGATCAGTTGACCGATGTCAGTGATGCTGAAAAAAACAGATACAAACAACGGCTGCCTTTTGAAGTGTACTTAAATCTGAAAGGAGAACTCATGCAGCCGGATATTAGTTTCCAACTGGACATGCCCCAGAAAGCACAGCAGGCTTTTGATGGGGCCGTTTATACACGGATAAAACAAATCAATACAGAACCTTCGGAGGTCAATAAGCAAACCCTGGGCCTGCTCGTACTCGGGCACTTTATCGCAGACAATCCTTTTGAAACGGCAAATGGAGGCGGCCCGGAACAGATGGTACGGGAGAGCGCCAGTAAGATTCTCTCCCAGCAACTGAACAGGCTCGCTGGAAACCTTATCCACGGTGTAGATGTAAGTTTTGATGTGCAGTCCTCACAGGATTATTCTTCCGGACAGGCAGAAAACCAGACAAACCTGAACGTAGGTTTATCCAAATCCCTTTTCAATGACCGAACAACAGTTTACGTAGGCAGCAACATCCCACTGGAAGGGGGAAACAAGCAACAATCATCGCAAATCGTCGGTGATGTATCCGTGGAGTACAAGCTGTCCCGCGATGGGCGTTATCGACTGCGTGCCTACCGGAAAAATAAATACCAGGGCGTGATAGAGGGAGAATATATTGAAACCGGACTGAGTTTTATCATCGTGATGGATTACAATGAATTTAAAGATTTATTTAAAAAAGCCTCTGAACTTTCAGATGAATAGAAAAAGACAAGGGCATGACATGAGAAATTGGAATTACATATTGCTGATTTGTCTCTTTATAGGAGGGCTCTATTCCTGTAACCCAACGAAACATCTGCAGGAAGGACAGACACTCTATACAGGAGGCTCTATAAAATACAAACCCCATCCGGGTACAGCCAAAAAATTAAAGAGTGATATGGAAGACTTGTTGCGCCCCAGGCCCAACACTTCTTTTCTTGGAATCTATCCCAAACTGTACTTCTACAACATCTCCAAAAAGCCAAAAGGGAAAGGGCTGAATTATCTTCTTCATGAAAAATGGGGAGAGCCCCCCGTACTGGGAAGCAGCGTAAACCTGGTTGCTAATGAAAATATCCTTCAAAACTTCCTTCAGAACAAAGGCTTCTTTCAGGCAGGGGTAACAGGAAAACTCTCCACCAAAAAGAAGAAAATGCACGCCTATTATACCGTTGATGCAGGACATCGCTACCGCATTAATGAAGTGTTTTTTCCTAAGGATTCTTCCCGGCTTATCAACAGAGAAATAGACAGCCTGCGAGATAAATCTGTCTTAAGAGCAAAAGATTATTACGATCTGGATAAAATTAAGGAGGAACGAGAACGGGTAAAAGACAGCCTGAAGGATAAAGGATATTTTTACTTTATTCCCAACAACCTTATTGTTCAGGCAGACAGCAACATAAACGGAAAAGTCAATTTATATCTGAAAGTAAAAAAAGATGCACCCGATGCTGCGTTGAAAAAATACCGGATCAATAAGGTGAAAGTGTTTGCCGATTATTCATTAAAAAAAGATTCGGTATTAAGATATCAAAAAGGAGAAGAATATAAAGGGTTGGATATTATTGATCCTCAGCATGAATTTCGTCCATCCATATTTGCCCGTTCCATTTATTTGTCTCCGGGAAACCTGTATTCTCTGGACGACCATGAGTTGACCCTAAACCGGCTGGTCAATCTGGGCGCCTTCAAGTTTGTAAAAGTAGAATTTGAACGGGCCAATTCGGATACTGCAAAAAAGATCGGTTTGCTGAATACCAATATCTATCTGACACCGGCTAAGAAGAAATCGCTACGGTTTGAACTTTCCGGCAATTCCCGTTCCAATAACTATGTCGGTTCTGCTGTGAATGTCAGTTGGCAAAACCGGAATATTTTCGGAGGGGCTGAATTGTTTAAATTAAATCTGGGTGGCGCTTTTGAAACACAGGTTGGCGGAGACCAGGCCTCATCCAATACCTATTCCTTTTCACCTGGTATTTCTGTAGAGGTACCGCGTTTTGTAACGCCTTTTCAACTGATTAATCTCTCCCGGGTAAATGTGCCTAAAACAATATTCAATATTAATTATGACCTGCTCCATCGCAGAAATTATTACAATTTAAATTCATTTAACCTCCAGGCAGGCTATAACTGGATGAGCAATTCGAGAATTACCAACACCTTTCATCTCTTTGATGTAACCTATGTATTGCCCTCTCATATTACGCCTGTATTTCAGGATATTCTGGATAAAGACCCTACCCTCCAGCGCAGTTTCAGGAGACAGTTTATCCTGAGTACAAACTATCGTTTTGAGTATTCTAATCGGCTGGAAAATAAACGGGATAACAATATTTATTTTGACGGACAGGCAGATGTTTCGGGAAACTTACTGGGTCTTTTCATGGGAAAACATGATTATCAACACCCGGCCACCCTGTTTGGGAGCCCGTTCTCGCAATACCTGAAGCTAAGTGGGGATTTTCGGGATTACTGGCATCTGAATCATAAGGGGCTGGATTGGGTAAACCGGATTTACGTGGGTTATGGTTTTTCTTATGGCAATTCTTACAGCCTGCCGTTTGTTAAGCAATTTTTTGCAGGCGGAAGCAACAGCCTCCGGGGATTTAGGGCAAGAACCATAGGGCCGGGGACTTATCATACTTCAAAAACCGGCTTTCAGGCCAATGAGGCCGGAGACATCAAACTGGAGCTGAATACAGAATTAAGATTTAAGATCATCAGTATCGTAAAAGGAGCCCTGTTTACTGATGCCGGAAACATCTGGCTTTTGCGGTCCACTTTCTCGAAACCCGGTGGGAAATTCCAGCTTGATAAAGCTATGAACCAACTGGCTGTCAGTTCGGGCCTGGGACTGCGTTTTGATCTTTCCTTTTTTGTACTCCGTTTTGATGTAGCTTTTCCTTTGAGAAAACCCTGGCTCCCGGACGGACAACGCTGGGTTTTGGATCAAATTGATTTTGGAGACCGCCAGTGGAGAAAGGAAAATCTCGTACTGAACATCGCTATTGGCTATCCGTTCTAAAGCGTTTTAGGATGGATTAAATAATTGTAATAGTTTTGTAAACTTACTCGCTGCTAAGAGAAGGAATTAAATTACTAAATAAATATGGGCATAGAGCGAATTTATAAAAATGAAGGATGCCAGGTATTGAAAGCTAAAATAAAGAAAGATAGCAGGATGCCGGTACATTATGCTACTTCAGAGGCTTTTGTGATGGTTACCAAGGGAAGTGGGGAAATCATTTATAGCAACAGCGAACAAAAATTTGAACCGGGTGCTTACATTCATATCCCCAAAGCTAAACCGCATGTTTTAAAAATAGAAAAAGATTTTGAAGCCTATATTATTATTGAGGAGGACGCCTCTCTTGAATTTACCGGCGGAACTACCGAAGCAAAAGACTTTGCTTCCGGTATCTGATCCTTCCGAAATGGAGAAACCGACAATATTATCCTTTTTCGCAAATATTTTATCCCTTTCTTCAACCCTTTTATTTGGAGAACTCTTTATTTCGCAACTTGTTTAAACAGGTAGAGAATAAGGATGGAAACATTCACTGAAAATACCATTACGCGAGAAGTAGCTCCGGTATGGATCATTTATGGTACCCATACAGGGAATTCTATGCAATTGGCTGAAGAAGCGGCAGAAGAGATAGAAAAACAGGGAAGAAAAGTGGAAGTCTGCGATATGGATGATTTTGATGTGGAGAAATTACAGCAAATTGAGCGGTTGCTCATCATTGTCAGTACAGATGGTGAAGGCGATCCGCCCCTGATGGCAGAAGACCTGCTTGAATTTCTTCAAAGTGAGAAGGCGCCCTGGTTAGGACATTTATCCTACAGCGTGCTGGCCCTTGGCGATACCGATTATTATGACTTTTGTCAGGCCGGGAAAGACTTTGACTCTGTACTTGAAAAACTCGGAGCCACAAGGGTTGCCGAACGTGTAGATTGTGATGTAGATTTTGAGGAAAATTATGCAAAATGGCTTGCCAGTGTATTAAAACGAATTTAAGACAGTAAAAGATGAAGCTGTCGTTTAAATTTATTCTAATTTGTTGTATTTTTGACCCGCTAAAACATAAAACAGCTATAATGAAAAAGTTACTTATTGGCGGGTTGCTGGTTACAGGGGTCATTCTCTACTCTTGCGGAAACAATCCCAATCCCAAAAATTTTGAAGGCAGCGTGGTGAGCAACGCACCCATTCCTCCTCAAATGATGGACGGAAGCACCCCTCCCACTCCCGGTTCTGAAGGAGAAACAGCCAAGGCAGCTACCCCAACCATTGATGTAAATGCCTATAGCTCCAGCAAAGGGGTAGGAGAATTTAAAGATGTAAAAATCCCATCTTCTATTGACGGCGCCCTGGCAGCAAAAGGGAAAACCCTTTTTAATACCTACTGCACGGCCTGCCACACCCCCACCAAGCAGAAATTGATTGGCCCAGGCCTGAAAGATATTACTAAAATCCGTACTCCGGAATGGATCATGAACATGATCACCAACCCGGTACAAATGGTAAAAGAAGACAGCGTGGCTCAGGCCTTATTCGAGGAAGCCAACCATGTACAGATGGTTGATCTAAACCTCAGTAAAGACCAGGCAAGGGAATTGCTCGAGTATTTGAGAGAAAATGATAAATCGTAAAAAAGTTTTACAGTGAAATAACCTTAATTTCTCCTTTTACCTTTTCAGCCGTTTCCCTGGCCTTACTTATATCTTTGTTAATAATGGTTACGTGCCCCATCTTCCGGAAGGGGCGCGTTTCTCTTTTGCCATAAATGTGAGGGGTAACGCCCTCAATAGAGAGAATATTTTCAATATTTTTATACACTACCGGCCCCGTATATCCCTCCGCTCCTACCAGGTTGACCATAATGCCACCTGCCTTGCTTTCTGTATTTCCCAAAGGCAGGTTGAGGATGGCACGGAGGTGCTGCTCAAATTGGCTGGTATAGCTGGCTTCAATACTATAATGGCCGCTGTTATGCGGACGAGGCGCTACTTCATTAACTAAAATCTCATCTTCTTTAGTCTGAAACAGCTCTACTGCCAGAAGGCCGACATGCCGGAATGCTTCCGAAACCTTCGTAGCTACAGCCCTCGCCTTTTGAGCTATGTCAGCTTCAATACGCGCAGGGCAAATAACATATTCTACCTGGTTAGCCGTAGGATGAAATTCCATTTCGACCACCGGAAAGGTTTTTACCGACCCTGAGGGGTTACGCGCCACAATAACAGCAAGCTCATTTTTAAAGGGTATCAATTTTTCAGCCAGGCAGGCCCCTTCAGAAAGAGAATCCAGTTCTGTTCTTTTATGGAGGATGCTCACCCCCCGCCCATCATAACCCCCGGTACAGCTTTTCCATACGAAGGGAAGCCCTATCTCCTTATGCTCAACAGCCGAGACCAGCTCCTGTTTGCTCTTGAAAATGCGGAAAGGGGCAGTTGGAATCTGGTGCTCTTTATAAAATTGCTTTTGTACCCCCTTATCCTGGATATGGCGCAGAGTAGCTGCATTGGGAAAAGTCTTTACCCCTTCCTGCTCCAATTTTTCCAGGGCATCTACATTGACAGCTTCTATCTCAATCGTGAGTACATCCACCTTTTTCCCAAATTGATAAACTGTATCGAAATCTTTCAACTCCCCCTGTTCAAAATAATTACAGGCAATTCTACAGGGCGCCTCGGGACTGGGGTCCAAAACATGAGTACGGATATCCCACTTACGGGTTTCGTGAAGCAACATTTTGCCCAGTTGACCGCCACCAAGGATACCAAGGGTGAAGTCAGAAGAAAAATAATTCATGATTTTTTGTTATCCTGATCTTTATGAAAAAAAGAGAGTTGACCCCGGCAAAGGTAAGTAATTTGAAAGCATGGAAGTTACAGAACACTTTTTAGGAATATGGATTAAGGCTATATTTGTGGATCAATAAACATTGAAAAACATAGAATTTTATGTCAAAAGTAGCTGTTATTATGGGGAGCACCAGTGATCTGCCGGTGCTACAAGAGGCTATTGCTATTTTAAAGAAGTTTGAGATTGAAGTAGAAATAGACATCGTATCTGCTCACCGAACGCCGCAAAAAATGTTTGATTTTGGGAAACAGGCACACAAAAGAGGCATATCGGTCATCATTGCGGGTGCGGGAGGCGCCGCACATTTGCCGGGGATGGTGGCGGCTCTTTCTCCCTTACCCGTTATTGGCGTACCGGTTAAATCACGTAATTCTATCGATGGATGGGACAGTGTACTCTCTATCCTCCAGATGCCCGGAGGCGTACCGGTGGCCACGGTAGCGCTTAACGGCGCTAAAAATGCGGGGATACTGGCAGCCCAAATCATTGGCGCATCTGATAAAACCATTCTAAACAAGATAATTGCTTATAAAGAAAGCCTTAAAACAAAAGTGATTGAAGGGGCAAAGAAAATAAAGGAATAAGACTATTTTAGATTGTGAAATACCTTTTGCACATCATCATCGCTTTCCATCAGGTCGATTAACTTGAGCACTTCATCTGCCTGGTCGTCCGGGAGTTCTACCGTAGTAGTAGGAATCCATTCAGAATCTGAGGAAACAGGCTCTACACCTTTTTCTTCCAAAGCCTTTTGCATATTCCCAAAATCATTAAAGGCACAGCGGATAACCAGGTTACCCTCACTGTCTTCTCCCAGTTCTTCCAGCCCGGCATCTATTAACTCCAGTTCCAGTTCTTCCGGGTCCAGCCCTTCAGGATTAAGTTTAAAAACCCCCATCCGGTTAAACAGGAAACTCACGCTGCCACTGTTTCCCAGATTTCCGTTTCCTTTGTTAAAATGAGCACGTACATTAGCAACCGTCCGGGTATTGTTATCCGTAGCAGTTTCTACAAGTATCGCCACTCCATGCGGAGCGTACCCTTCATACATAATTTCTTCATAATCGGAAGTGTCCTTGCTTACTGCCCTTTTTATAGCAGCCTCAATCCGGTCCTTGGGCATATTAATAGCCTTCGCATTTTGAATAATCCGGCGAAGGGAAGGGTTATTTTCGGGATCGGGTCCAGACTGCCTGACAGCGATGACAATTTCTTTTCCAAAACGTGTAAACTGTTTGGCCATGCGGTCATAACGGGCAAACATTTTGGCCTTTCTTACTTCAAAAATACGTCCCATACAATAATCCGATTTAAAGAATTAAAATTTTATACTTCATGCATGACAGGCAAAATTAAGTAAATTCCGCTTTTGTCCTGCGGAGTATATTTTGCCTTATGCTATTTTAACGTAGGTTTGCTATAATTGTAAACAATTACAAACGCTTTATTGTAACATCTAAAAGTAAGACATCTTGACTGAAGAAATTATCAGCCTGCAGTATATCAACCCTATCGAATTTTTCGGGGTTAATAATGGTAAATTTGACTTGCTGAAAAAGCATTTCCCTCTTTTGAAAATCTTATCAAGAGGTACACAGATCAAATTATCCGGAGCCTCAGAAGAAATAGAAAAGGCAAAAGAAAAAATAGACCAGTTGGTTCAGTATCTGGAGCGCAATGGGCACCTGAGCAAACATTATTTTGAACAAATATTATCCGAAGACTTTCCACAGGAGCAACTGAATAATGACCTTAACAATGCTTTGGTATATGGCCCAGAGGGGAAGGTCGTCCGTGCCCGTACTGCCAACCAAAAGAAATTGGTAGAAGTTGTTAATAAAAATGACATTTCATTTGCCATCGGTCCGGCAGGGACAGGGAAAACCTATACCGCCGTAGCGCTGGCGGTTCAGGCCTTAAAAAATAAAGTGGTCAAAAAAATCATTCTAACGCGACCGGCTGTGGAAGCCGGAGAGAACCTCGGATTTCTGCCCGGCGATCTCAAAGAGAAAATTGATCCTTATCTGCAGCCTTTGTATGATGCACTCGATGACATGATTCCCGCCGATAAACTGGATTATTACATGGCCACGCGTGTTATCCAGATCGCACCTCTGGCTTATATGCGGGGCCGCACCCTGGATAATGCCTTCATTATCCTGGATGAAGCCCAAAACGCGACCGACCTGCAGATGAAAATGTTTCTTACCCGCATCGGGCCCTCCGCAAAAGCAATTATCACCGGAGACCTGACTCAAATAGACTTGCCCCGGCACCAGCAATCCGGTCTGGTAAAAGCGGTGCACTTGCTTAAAAACATCCCGGGCATTGGCTACCTGGAATTAGACGAGCAGGATGTCATTCGCCACAAGCTGGTAAAAGCTATTATCCGGGCTTACGACCGGGAGGAAAACCGGATTAAAAAACTGCACACTAATACCAAAAAAGAAAAATGAAACGGCTATCCCTTTTTTGTAAATGGTACTTCCCGCTGTGTTTTTCAATCATTCCGGCACTTACTTCCTGCACATCCTCTACTACAGGAGGGCCACTGCCAAAATACAAATATCCAAAAACCGATGCCCAAAACAGGAAAGCCATTCAAAAAGGAGCATCTCTCATTCAAGATGGCGACCTGGTTGTGCGTACCGGAAACGACTTTATCAGTTATACCCTGCGGCAATTTTCACAAACAGATAAAACCTACTCACACTGTGGCCTGGTTAGCATTGAGGGAGGAAAAATCTGGGTTTACCATGCAATAGGAGGCGAAGACAACCCCAACGCTACCCTCCGCAAAAGTTCATTTACCTCTTTTTGTAACCCAAAATACAATTCGGGATTTGGTATTTTCCGGTATAACCTGACTGCTGCCGAAAAGAAAAATCTGGACAGCCTGACCCACAAATATTACAACGAAAAAGTCCCTTTTGATCTGAAATTTGACCTGCAATCAGACAGCAGTTTTTACTGCGCCGAATTTGTTTATAAAGTATTAAACAGCGCCACCGGTGAATCCTACATTCCTGTCTCTCATCTTGGAGACTTCAAATACGTGGCCATAGACAATTTATACATCAACCCACACACCTGCGCCGTATATCACGCTAAATTTAAATAATACCAACAACCTTTACCTTATATATTTTGTAAAATAGGGAGTTTCAAACTATTTTTGTCCTACTAAATAAACCTTATGAGGCGTTTACGCTACCTTTTTATTCCACTCATCTCCTTGTTTATACTCCTGTGGGCAGGCTGCAAGAGGGACTCTTCCGATCCGGGAAAGGTAACTTTGAAATTTCTTACGGCAGTACAACATTCCAACTATGCCGAAGCCAAAGAATATTCTACCAAAGATTCCAAGGCCATGCTGGATGCCCTGGCGGCTTTCCAAAAGATGCTGCCCGAATCCTCACAGGAAAAATTTAAAAACGGGAAAATATCTATCCTGAAGGTTGAAAAAAAGGACACCCTGGCCGTGGTAACCTACGAAAGTGACAAAGACACCACCAAAAAGACCCTAAAACTCAAAAAAGAAGACGGCAAATGGAAGGTAGCCTTCACTAAAGAAACAGTTCTTCCGGATATCAACAAGCCACTTAACACGCCCGATTCCACCTTAGAACCGCCTGTAACTCCTTAACTTCTTCTCATAAAAATCATTTTTAAAACTTAATTAATCCACTCTATGTTTAATCCCTGGCATCATGTTTCTCCCGGAAAAAACACCCCTGACACCGTAACAGGAATTATAGAAATTCCATCCGGCTCCCGCGCTAAGTATGAATTGGACAAGGAGAGTGGCCTGCTCCGGCTGGACCGGGTCTTGTACTCCTCCTTCTATTACCCGGCCAATTATGGCTTTATTCCCCAATCTTATTGTGATGATGGCGATCCATTGGATATCCTCATCTTGTCTCAAATTCATTTCAACCCGCTTTGCCTCGTCAATGCTAAGATAATCGGAGTTATGCAGATGGTTGACCAGGGAGAGGCAGATGACAAAATCATCGCAGTAGCTGCGGATGATGTAAGTGTTAACCATATTGAAAACATCACTGAATTGCCACCACATTTTACAAAAGAACTTCGCCATTTTTTTGAAGAGTATAAAACCCTGGAACACAAAGCTGTTCAGGTAGAAGATTTTCAGGGGAAAGAAATAGCGGAAGAAATTATCCTGCAAAGTTTTAAAGATTACAAAAAATTAATGAATATATAAATATTCAAAGAGAAGTATAATTTTTTCTCAAGGTGAAAAAGCATATCTTATCGTTTTTCTAACAAGACCGGCTAGGATTTAAATTTCTGTTAAATCAGGCAAAATAGGAAAATAAAAGTTATAAAAAGTCCGTCCTAAGCAATATCTTGTGTGTTAAAGCAAAGCCAAAAAAAGCATGTTTATAATTATTTTTGGTCAGGTCAAAAATTTTTACGAATTTTGCGCCCGTTTTCATGAACCCTTTTGGCATTGTTGCGTTATTAAAGAGGTAGATTTCAGTAGATTTTACCCTAATAAATAAAGTAAAAAGTAAATATTATGAGGCAGCTAAAAATTGCCACGCAAATTACAAACCGTGATTCGCAGGCGGTAGAAAAGTATCTTCAGGAGATTTCAAAGATTTCTTTGCTAACCCCCGAAGAGGAAACTACGCTTGCTCAACGCATTAAGATGGGCGACCAGAACGCATTGGAGCGACTGGTAACCGGGAACCTGCGATTCGTAGTTTCAGTGGCCAAACAATATCAACACCAGGGATTGTCTCTCAGTGACCTGATCAATGAAGGCAACCTGGGTCTGATCAAAGCCGCCAGGCGCTTTGACGAAACTAAAGGATTTAAGTTTATCTCTTATGCGGTATGGTGGATTCGTCAGTCTATCCTTCAGGCGCTGGCCGAGCAGGGGCGACTTGTTCGTTTACCGCAGAACAAAATTGGCACCTACAACAAGGCCAATAAGGCCTATATCGCTTTTGAGCAGGAAAATGAACGCGGCCCTTCTACGGAAGAGCTTGCCGAGATGATGGAAATGAATGAAACAGACATTAACACCATTTTCCAAAGCAACAGCCGCCACATGAGCCTGGATGCTCCTGTTCATGAGGCAGAAGACGTAGCCATGCGCGACCTCTTAAAAGGAGGAGAAGTGACCGATGATGAAGTAATGCATGATTCCCTCAAAGAGGAGATTCGCCGGGTACTTCAATCTTTAAGCCCACGGGAATCCGAAATTGTGTACGCCTATTTTGGGCTGGATGGAGAAAATGGGAATTCTATTGAACAAATCGGGCAGAAATATAACCTGACCAAGGAACGGATTCGCCAAATCAAGGAAAGAGCGATAAAACGCCTTCAAAAGGCAAGATACAGTAAGGCGTTAAAAGCCTACCTGGGGCAATAAAGTATTTGTTCTTTTTATTGCCTTATCTTTTTAAACACCGGTCCACGTGGCCGGTGTTTTTTTAAGATGCCTTAACTTTGTAGCCATTTAAAAGCAGGAAATGACATTATCTCGTATCTTTATTGTAGGAATATTGGCAGGCCTTTCTGGAGTTTCCTGCGAAAAAGATACGCACATCCAACTTCATGAGGCAAATCAAAACCTGGTAATTGAGGCCACTATTGAAGATGGAGGTGCTCCCAGGGTAGTGCTATCCCAGAGCGTGAACTATTTTTCAACCATTGATGCCACAATTTTAAAAAAACTTTTTGTTCATGATGCCCAAATCAGCGTGATTGATTCCATCAGCCAGCATAGTATCTCACTTACTGAAAAGGAAGTAGATACCCTGGCGGGCAACAAATACTACTATTATGAGCCCGAAGACAACAAGAGTTTCACAGGCAAACGCGGACACACCTACAAGCTGAGAATACAAACTGAAGGGAAAGCCTTTGAAGCGACCACAACTATTCCCCGCAATGGCTTTTTTCTGGATTCCATTTGGTGGACGTCCGCCACGAAAGAAGGGAAACCCGATAGCAGCAAAGCCTTTTTGATCGCCCGCATATATGACCCGCCACACTTGGGAAATTATGCACGATATTTTACAAAAAGAAACAATTCTCCTTTCTATCCCGGACTGGCCTCCGTTGCAGATGACGCCATTACCAACGGTAAAATATTCGATTTCCAAATCAGCCCCGGAATCAGTAAAAATGCCCCGATAGAGCCGGATCAATACGGTTACTTTGAACCGGGAGATACTGTAACCTTAAAATTTTGTAACATTGATGAAAATACATATCGGTTTTGGAGCACATGGGAATATGCCTGGAGCAACAACAGTAACCCCTTTGCCACCCCTACTACCGTAGAAGGGAACATCCCGGGAGCACTGGGCTACTGGGGAGGGTATGCAGTACAATATAAAAAGATTATCATTCCGAAATAACAGACTGAACATAGAGCAACGATAAAACGTAACCATATAACCATTTAACCATTCAAGAAGACAACAACATGGAAGATCATAAGATAGAACACGTAAAAGTTTTGATTATCGGTTCGGGCCCTGCTGGATACACAGCAGCTATTTATGCCGCGAGAGCCAACCTGAATCCGGTATTATACCAGGGCATCCAACCCGGCGGCCAACTCACCATAACTACAGAAGTAGAAAACTACCCCGGCTATCCGGAGGGTGTACAAGGACCACAAATGATGGTGGACCTCGAAAAGCAGGCCAGTCGTATGGGAGCGGATATTCGTTTTGGCGTGGCTTCTGCCGCCGATTTATCAGTACAGCCCTATAAAATTACTATTGACGAAGAAAAAATCATTGAGACGGATGCACTAATTATTGCCACAGGCGCCTCAGCAAGATGGCTGGGACTGGAAAGCGAACAGCGGTTGAATGGCCACGGTGTTTCCGCCTGTGCGGTTTGCGATGGATTTTTCTTCCGAAATCAGGAAGTGGCTATCGTTGGGGGAGGAGATACCGCTTGTGAAGAAGCCCTGTATCTCTCCAAAATCTGCTCTACTGTACACATGCTGGTACGCAGAGACGAGATGCGAGCCTCTAAAGTAATGCAGCAGCGGGTAACCAAAACCTCCAACATCACGGTTTACTGGAATACCGAAACAGTAGAAGTACTTGGTAAAGACAAAGTAGAAGGCGTAAGGATTATCAACAACCAGACAAAGGAGGAAAGCACCATTCCGGTGGGCGCCTTTTTCGTGGCCATCGGGCACATCCCGAACTCAACAATGTTCAGGGGGCAACTTGACATGGACGAACAGGGATACATACGAACCATACCAGGCAGTTCCAAAACCAATATCGAAGGTGTTTTTGCCGCCGGAGACGTTCAGGATAAGATTTACCGGCAGGCTGTTACTGCTGCCGGCACAGGCTGTATGGCCGCTTTGGATGCGGAGCGCTACCTCGGTGAAAAAGAATAACAATTAAAAAATTCTGATGCTTACAATTGGTTTAGAACAGCTTCACTTTCATGCCTTCATAGGGGTTTATGAAGAGGAAAAAACATCAGGAAATGACTTCCTCGTGGATCTGACTCTTCTTTTAGAAGAGGGGGACCTACCGATTGCCCAGCTTTCCCAGACGGTAGATTACACTAAAGTGTACTATCTCGTTGCTGAAGAAATGAAGAAAAAGCGAGACCTGCTGGAAACCGTAGCACAAAATTGTGTGAACCGTATCAAGAATCAGTTTCCTCAGCTCTCTGGTATAGAATTCACAATCCGGAAACTACACCCCCCCCTGCCGGGGAAAGTGGGGGCCTCTAAAATCACGCTTTCTAAAACATTTTAAGATGAATTCAAATCTCTCTCTTTTCTTTAGAAACATCCTTTTGCTTCTGTTATTCCTGTTCTCTTTTTCAAGCCTGAGTGCACAAGACATGGCTACCCTGCTTAGGAAAGCAGATTCCTTAACCCATCACGAACAAGGCGATGCAGCCCTGGAGATTTACGATCAAATCCTACAAAAGGATTCCAGACAAAAAACAGCATTAGTCCAGGCGGGCCTATTGACCCTGAGAAAGGCAAAAAGACAAACAAACACCCGAATAGCAGACTCCCTTTATAACCGGGCAAAATTATTGACAGAAACTGCTCTGCAGCGAGACCCGAATTATCCACCCTCAACTTATGCAAAGGCTCTATCCCTGTATGTTACTGCTCTCCAACAAGGAGTAAAAGAAAAAATAAAAGGATTAAAAGAAGTAAAAGATTACCTGGATCGCACGTTGTTATTGGACTCCACTTATGCTCCCGCCTGGCATTTACTTGGTCAGTGGAACATGGCGTTTAATAAAATGAACTTTGCAGAACGGGCAGCCGTAAAACTTTTCTTCGGCGGCATGCCTAAAGCAAATGCAACTATTGCTATCACAGATTTCTTAAAATGCAAAACCCTTGCCCCCTCTTTCGTGCTTAATTATTACCATCTCGGACTGGCCTACCACGCCAACGGAGAAGACCTCAAAGCCATCTCCACGCTCAATAAAGCAGTTCACCTCCGGCCCATTCTCCAGGACGACCGTCATATCCAGCAGAAGTGTAAAAACATGCTGGAAAAACTACAATAAAGCAATGAATACCAGCCCTTATAAAAATTCCTTATAACCCTATATAGCTAATGTATAGCCTTATTCAATATAATCCACTGGGGAAGTTGTAACTTTGACCATGATAATAATCAGAAAAATACATCTATTATGGCAAATAAAGTGATACTTGGCCCCCAAAAATTAGGTCCCTTAACACCCTTGGTTGGGGAATGGGAAGGAAATGTAGGTATTGACCTCTCTTATCATAATAAAGACGATATCACCTCCGAAACCTCTTATTTTGAAAAGACCTGGTTCAAGCCCATCCCCATACAGGAAAATGGACAACAATCCATGGAAGGTCTGACTTACCAATCTACCGCCTGGCGGCATGGGGAAGAAGCAATGGACCCTTTCCATGATGAAGTAGGATATCTTCTTTGGGATAAAGCCAATGGTCAGGTTCTCCGTTCCGTTGTTTTTGGCCGTGGTATCGCTATTTTGGCTGGTGCAGACGCTAAAGAGCGGGACAAAGAAATTCACTTTAAGGCTACCCCGGGAGACCCTTGTTATGGTATTCTACAAAATAAATACCTGCTGGGACGAGCAGAACTCAAAAGTTTTGAAAGTATTTTCAAATTTAATGACGATGGCACCTTCACCCATTCCTCCGACATCATTCTGAAACTCGGTGCCTTAGGAGGTAAAGAAATGCATCACACCGATATCAATACTCTGCATCTTGTAAAACGCTACCATCCGGGGGCTGAATTTCAATAAACAGGGAGATTGCCGACATCATCCTTTCACCCTCACATCAAAAACAAAATCCTGTTGATCTACGATCCGGACCGATGATATTTCCGGATGCAAGGGGTTAATAAGATAATTTGTTTCCTGTGGGACAATAACACTGGGTACCGCAATAACCAAATATTTCCCTGAGTTAAGATAACGGGTTCCAAAATCCATGGTAGATACGGGGATTGGTCGGCATTGCCAATCCCCCGGTAGCTTTGAGACTGGAAAAAATTTATGGCCCTTATCCGGAATTTCTAAAACCGTATAACTAAGAGCCCGGGGAATGCGATATAAAGAATTATTTGCGGCATATTCCAAAACAGACAGGGATAAAGAACAGGAGGTATATATACAGGGTATTCCCGGCCGATTCCACCTGCCCCCGTAAAGTTCTGCCCCTTTTCCGGTAAGCTCCCCTGCATACCGGCTGTTGCCCAAATGAAAAACTTTCATAAAGACCAATTATCAGGAAAAAACGCCATATTCTATACGGCCAAGAACATTTTTAATCTCAGAAATACCATAAAGCGTATCTGTAAGATCAATAGGCCGTCTTTGGAGCGCTACATTATCGGACTTCATCCAACCGTTGAAACTTTGCCGGCTGCCCATCACGCTATAGCCATAGGAATAAAGGTCTCTCAGGGCCATCAATCGCTCGCTCAGGCTACTGTCAAAGGGGTTGTTTCCACGACGGAAAAGTGTGGCTTTGGTTACATGCAACATGCGGGCAAGCGTTTCATAATCCAACTCAGCCTGGTTCTTAAAATGATCAACATCCGCCTTTGTATATCCGGTATAGATTCTTTGAATTTTGGAAAAATTATCTGCAAGATAAACCGGCATATAAACCGCTCCTACCTCCATCACCAGGCTGTCTTTTTCTCCTTCTGATGGAAGTTTATAGGGCCTGGGAGGGGCTTTCTTATTGTCTCCTCCTTTCTGATAGTATTTATTTTCTTTTGCCATATCGTATCATTTTACCCCAAAGGTAGTATATTTTTTTCGGGATTGGAAATTTTTCTACTCAGTCTTTAGAGAAATGGGCCGATGAGCGGCCTGGTAAGCGGGATACCAGGAAGCCAACAGAGAGACAATGAGAATAGTGACCCACACCAGGAGAAAATCCGTAAAATGCATATTTACCGGATAAGCATCTACCACAAAGGTTCCCCCTCCCAGTTTAACCCATCCAAAATACTGCTGTCCCAGGCAGACCAATAAAGCAATTAAAGTTCCAATACCGGCTCCTGTTCCCGCAATTAACAGTCCTTCTGCAAGAAAAATTCGTTGAATAAGTCCATCTCGCGCGCCCATTGCCTTCAGGATAGTAATGTCTTTACGTTTTTCAATAACCAGCATAGACAAAGCTCCAATCATATTAAAAGCAGCAATAATGAAAATAAAACAAAGAATAGCATATACCGCCCATTTTTCAGTTTGCATGACCAGATAAAGAGACCGGTTCTGTTCAAATCGGGTCTGCACCTCATATTCATTTTCTGGAAATAGCCGCAGGACTTGCCTTTTCACCAGCTTCATATCCGCTTCATTTCGCAAAGAAATTTCCACCGAAGAGGCTTCGTCTGAAGGTTTACCCATTAAATCCTGAAGAAATCTCAGATTGGTAAGTACATATTTATTATCAAAATCCTGTTGAATAGCAAAAGTACCGGAGGGGTGGATTTCCCCCGTAAAAAAGGCTTCTTGTGGCATCATCAGGTTACCTGCATCGGCCCTCGGTAAATAAATTACTATTGGTAACATACCCCGCTTCACATCCACACCCAGCGTAGCCTCTACCCCTATTCCCAATACGGCATTCGGAGAATCCACAGTTCCCACATCAAAACTTCCATGCACCATTTTACGCCGGATCCCTGTTACCTGTTGAAACACAGAATCCACTCCCTTTAATTCCACAATCATCTTTTCACCATTGTACTGCACGAGCGCTTTTTCTTCCAGTGTTTTGGAAACCTGGCTTATCCCGGGCAATCTTTTCAAAGAATCGAGCCTGGAAGCAGGCACTAGCATGGTTTTACCGAGTTCGGGAGAAATTTTTAACTCAGGGTAAAAAGAAGAATAGAGCGATTTTACCAATCCTTCAAAACCATTAAATACACTTAACACGATGATCAGCGCGGCCGCCCCTACGGCAATAGCTCCCATGCTGACCCAGGAAATAATATTAATAGCCTGCGTAGATTTTTTAGCCCGGATATAACGTGATGCAAATTGCCAGATCAAGATACGATGCTTGTGTTGTTTTCAAAAAAACGGCTGCGCATAGCACGCTTATCCTTTCCGTTTTTGGTCCTTCTCATGAATTTTTTTAAACACTTCCTCCATCTTAAAAACATAATCCAGCGTATCGTCTTTATAAAAGGCCAATACGGGAATCCGTCGCAATTGATGCCGTAACCGGTTCCCCAACTGCTTTTTTATTTCCCCCTGTTTTTCCTGGATTTTTTCCATTATTTCATCCTGATTATCAGCATTATAGATGCTCAGATATATTCGTGCTTCCAATAGATCAGGAGTCATCCTCACGGCAGCTACGGAAACCATCGCTCCTCCTATCATATGAATTCCCAAACGCTGAAAAATGATGCTTAGCTCCTCCTGTATGAGACTTCCTACTTGTTTTTGTCTTTTCCGTTCTTCCATAATCAGGTTTGTATTGATTGAATATGTTGTAAATTTACGGCTTTTATTCAGATTGCCATCAACAGAATTATCTTCTAACTCAATTTATGAAGGGTTTATTTCCTGTTTTCAAATATTTAAAACGTCACACGAAAGCGATTGTCGCTTATTTTATATTCAACCTTCTTTCCGTTGTTTTCTCCCTGGTGTCTCTCACCATGCTTATCCCTTTTTTGTCCCTGATCTTCGGGAAAACGGACCTCATTTACAAACAACCAGGCTTCAGCCTGTCAGCTGATAGCCTGATTAACACCTTTAACTATTATCTTTCTCAGATTATTATCCATCAGGGAAAAGTGCAGGCGCTTGGTTTTATTTGCATCATGGTTATCCTCACTATTTTCTTTAAAAATTTTTTCCTGTACCTGAGCAACTGGATCAATTCTCCTATCCGAAATTCTGTTATCAACGACATGCGCACCGACCTGTACACAAAGGTATTGCGTCTGCCCATCGGATACTTTTCTGAAGAAAGAAAGGGAGATATCCTGAGCCGAATGACCAATGACCTGCAAGAGGTAGAAACCTCTATTATCAGCGTACTGGTAACTGCATTCCGAGAACCGCTCACGATCATTGTCTTTCTCATTGCCATGATCAAATTGAGCCCGCAATTAACCTTGTTCTTATTGATTTTTCTGCCCATAACGGGCTTTGTAATCGGGCGCGTAAGCAAGTCTCTAAAAAAGAAATCCACAGCCGGACAAAGTAAGCTCGGCGACCTCCTTTCTCTTATGGAAGAAACGCTGGCCGGGATGCGAATTGTAAAAGCCTTTAATGCAGAAGACCAGCGGACAAGTCGTTTCCTTGCAGAAAATAATATCCTTTTCCATATAAAAAACAGTATTTACCGCCGCAGAGACCTGGCCTCTCCCATGTCTGAATTTCTCGGCATAGTAGTCCTTTGTATCGTTTTATACTTTGGTGGAAGGCTTGCCCTGGGGAATCCCCCTCTGGTGAGCGCCGAAGTATTTATCGCCTATATTGCAATCTTTTCCCAGATAATCAGCCCGTTAAAATCCTTCTCCACGGCAGCTTATAATATCCAAAAAGGAAAAGCCAGCGCAGAGCGAATTCAAACAATACTGGATACCACCGAAACCATCAAAGAAAAACAAGATGCCCTCCCCATAACAGCATTTAAAGACACCATAGCTTTCTCAGAGGTCTGTTTTGCCTATCGGGAAAAAACCATACTCCAAAACATCAATCTTAAAATCAAGAAGGGCCAGATGGTGGCAGTCGTGGGAGCCTCAGGAGCAGGTAAATCAACCTTAGCTGATTTGATTCCCCGCTTTCATGATGTTAGAAAAGGAGCAATAGAAGTGGACGGTATCAATATCAAAAACTATAAGATAAAAGACCTTCGTGGGTTAATGGGTATTGTAACGCAGGAACCCATTCTGTTTAATGATACCATTTTCAATAACATTGCCCTCGGCACGCCGGATGCTACGCGAGAACAGGTAGAAAGAGCCGCAAAGGTGGCCAGCGCCCATCAGTTTATCCTTCAAAAAGAAAAAGGGTATGATACCAACATCGGAGACCGGGGAGGGCTGCTGAGTGGTGGAGAAAGACAACGCCTGACCATCGCCCGGGCGGTACTCAAAAATCCACCGATTCTCATTCTGGATGAAGCCACCTCCTCTCTGGACACAGAAAGTGAGCGATTTGTTCAGGAAGCTATTGATCATCTCATGCAAAACAGAACAACTATCGTGATCGCCCACCGTCTGTCCACCATTCAAAATGCCGATGAAATAGTAGTACTCAACCAGGGGAAAATCGTAGAACGTGGCAAGCATAGTGAATTGATTGAAAAAGGAGGATATTATTACAGGCTGGTTAAAATGCAGCAATTTGAATAACTAAAACCCACCTCTTCTTTATCCTCCGGTTAAACCAGAAAAATGTCAAAACAAAAAAAATCATACTCCCCCTACCTCACCATAGACCGGCACGAATGGGCGCGGTTAAAAGATACTGATATCACCAACTTGCTCCACACAGATATCCAAAGGTTAAAAGCGCTAAACGAACCCCTCACCCAGGAAGAGGTTCAACAGGTCTATTTGCCCCTTTCAAGATTGTTGAACTTCCATGTGCAGGCCAGTCGGGAATTGTATAACGCCACAGATAAATTTTTACATGCCAGCATTAAAAAGGTTCCTTTTATCATTGGCATAGCGGGCAGCGTAGCCGTGGGCAAGAGTACCACGGCCCGCGTATTACAACATTTGCTTAGCCTTTGGCCACAAAATCCCCGCGTAGAATTGGTAACCACAGACGGCTTTCTTTATCCCAACAGGGTGTTGGAAGAAAATAACCTGATGAACCGCAAAGGTTTCCCGGAAAGCTATGACACCAGAAAGCTAATTAACTTCCTGGCTAACATCAAATCGGGAGCGCCAAAGGTAAAGGCACCCGTTTATTCCCACCTGTATTATGACGTACAGGAAGACCAAACCCGTTGTATTGCGCAACCCGATATCGTCATTTTAGAGGGGATCAACGTATTACAAGGGGGAAAAGCAGCCGAAGTTTTCGTATCGGATTTCTTTGATTTCTCTATTTATGTAGATGCCAAACCAGAATACATCAGGCGCTGGTATGTAGATCGTTTTGAAGCTCTGAAAAAAACAGCCTTTAAAGATCCTAAATCCTTTTTTCACCGGTTTTCTCATCTATCGGAAAAAGAAAGCAGGGCCATGGCGATTCAAATTTGGGAGGAAATTAATCAACCCAACCTGGATGAGAATATTTTACCTACCAGAAGCCGCGCAAAACTCATCCTTAGAAAAGGACCCGATCATTTTGTACAAGAGGTTTTGCTACGAAAGCTATAGCCTCAGGATAGGTTCCCTGTTTTTAGTATAAACTGCCTTCACGAGCAGGAAGGAATTATTTGTTTTTATTCCTGTGCTAAAACAATGAAAAAACCAAATCCCATTTTATTTTTTTTGAAAAGTTTAATATCCTAAATTTGCACGATTTTCTTTTTTTTGACCTGCAAGTCAGAAAGGAATCTTTTTTAAATCTTAATAAAAGTTCCTAATTGGTATTATGCCCAAAGACAACTCTATCAAGTCTGTACTCATCATCGGGTCAGGCCCCATCATTATCGGACAAGCTTGTGAATTTGACTATAGTGGCTCTCAGGCCGCCCGTTCCCTTCGGGAAGAAGGGGTAAAAGTAACGCTCGTCAATTCCAATCCGGCAACCATCATGACCGATCCCATGATGGCCGACAAAGTATATCTGCTGCCACTGACGCCGGAAAGCATTGAACAGATATTAGAAGAAAGTCAACAGGCAGAAGATGGGTTACCCATTGACAGTGTGCTGTCAACCATGGGGGGACAAACAGCGCTCAACCTGGCCAAAGATGTAGATGAGCTTGGCATCTGGGAAAAATACAATGTCCGTCTGATTGGTGTAGATATTAACGCCATAGACAAGGCTGAAGACCGTGAGGAATTCAGACAATACATGATAGACATGAAAATTCCGGTGGCCCCTGCCCGGACGGCAAACTCTTTTCTGGAAGGTAAAGATTTTGCCCAGGAAATTGGTATTCCCCTGGTTATTCGTCCTTCTTACACACTTGGAGGCACCGGCGGCGGGTTTGTTCATACGAAGGAAGAACTGGATGGCGCCCTGCAACGTGGACTTGAAGCCTCCCCCATTCACGAAGTACTGGTAGAAAAAGCATTGTTTGGCTGGAAAGAATTTGAGGTAGAGCTCCTGCGAGATAGTGCCGATAATGTGGTCATTATTTGTACAGTGGAAAACTTTGATCCCATGGGCGTGCATACCGGGGATTCCATAACAGTAGCCCCCGGCATGACCATCAGCGACACGGCCTATCAGAAAATGCGCAACACGGCTATCCGCATCATGCGCGGTATCGGAAACTTTGCCGGCGGGTGTAACATTCAATTTGCCTTCAACCCGGAGAATGAGGACATGATTGCCATTGAAATTAACCCCCGTGTAAGCCGTTCTTCCGCCCTGGCCTCCAAGGCCACCGGCTACCCCATTGCAAAGATTGCAACCAAACTGGCACTGGGATACCGGCTGGATGAGTTGAAAAACCAAATTACAAAAAATACTTCCGCATACTTTGAACCCGCTCTCGACTATGTCATCGTAAAAATTCCGCGCTGGAATTTCGGCAAATTCAAAGGAGCAGACAAAACACTTGGACTGCAAATGAAATCAGTGGGAGAAGTAATGGCCATCGGTCGTACTTTTCCGGAAGCTATTCAGAAAGCATGTCAAAGCCTCGAAAATGAGGCCATCGGACTGGGATACTATGGAAAGTCCATGATGAAAGCGGATCAGTTGCTGGAAAAATTAAAAACCCCTTCCTGGGATCGCATCTTCCGCATAAAAGACGCCCTCATGCTGGGGATATCCGAACGCACTATTCATCAGCTCACTTTCATCGATCCCTGGTTCATCCATCAGATAACTATTATTGTTAAACTCGAAAAACAGATTCAAAAATACCGCCTCGAAAATATACCGGAAGACCTATTACGGGAAGCCAAAGAAAACGGATTTTCTGATGCTCAGATCGCTATCCTCACGGGAACCGATGATGAAGATGAAGTATATGAAAAAAGAAAAGCTCTCGGCCTCCTTCGTTCTTATAAGATGGTAGATACCTGCTCAGCGGAGTTTGAAGCCAAAACCCCTTATTTTTATTCTACCTTCGAAAGCAAACCGGTTTCCGGGACCGATATTATTACAAATGAAAGTATTGTATCTGATAAAAAGAAAATTCTGGTATTGGGTTCCGGGCCGAACCGGATTGGCCAGGGCATTGAGTTCGATTATTGCTGCGTTCACGGGCTGAAAGCCATAAAAGAATGTGGCTATGAAGCCATTATGGTCAATTGTAACCCCGAAACGGTATCTACCGATTTTGATGTGGCCGATAAGCTCTATTTTGAACCTGTATTCTGGGAGCATATCCGGGAAATTATTGAGCTCGAAAAACCAGAAGGCGTTATAGTTCAACTGGGGGGACAAACTGCCTTAAAATTGGCCAAAAAGCTAAATGAAAATGGAATCAGGATTATTGGAACTTCGTTCGAAAACATGGACCGGGCAGAGGACCGGGGACGCTTTTCCGACCTGCTCAAAGAGCTGGAAATCCCTTATCCCGAATATGGTACCGCCCATACCACGGATGAAGCCATGAAACTGGCGGAAAGAGTAGGATATCCTGTATTGGTACGCCCTTCTTACGTACTGGGCGGCCAGCGGATGCAAATCGTTATCAATCCGGAGGAATTGGAAAAAGCCATTGTTAGCCTGTTTAAACACATGCCGGGCAACCATATCCTGGTAGATCACTTTCTGGACCGCTGTCAGGAAGCTGAAATTGATGCTATTTTTGACGGAACCGATTTCCATGTGATGGGGGTAATGGAACACATTGAACCCGCCGGCATCCACAGCGGCGACAGCAATGCCGTTTTACCCGCCTTCAACTTGTCACCACTGGAAGTGACAACCATGGAAGTATATGCAGAAAAAATTGCTCGCGCATTGAACATCAAAGGACTAATAAACGTGCAGTTTGCTATTAAGGATGGGAAGGTGTATGTGATTGAAGCCAACCCGAGAGCTTCCCGTACCACGCCCTTTATCTCAAAAGCCTACAACGTGCCCTTCCTGAACATAGCCACAAAGGTAATGCTGGAAGCCAACAAGCTGAAAGATTTCAAAATTGAGAAAAAGCTGGAAGGCTTTGCCATTAAAGAACCCGTATTCTCTTTCAATAAATTCCCCCATGTGAATAAAGAACTGGGGCCGGAAATGAAATCTACCGGAGAATCTATCCGGTTTATTAAAAACCTGCGGGATCCTTATTTCAGAAAACTCTTTAAGGAAAGAAGCATGCTGCTTAGCCGATAATTCCCTTTTTTAGATTTGGGAAGTTCGAATACTACAACTTAGGAAAGCCCTCATTCTCTTTTAGGAGAGATCATGATATGAGAACGCTGGCTATTGGCATCCATCAGCCAGGGCATGCCTGGGCCTTGGGGTTTAGTTGGAAGGCCTGTCTCTGCTGCAGTCATGTAGGGTTTATAAAGTACATAGCGCAAGTAGCTTTTTTTAAATTCTCCTGTTTGAGGATTATAATCGGTATCATCTGCAGACAGGACGTAAAGCATGGCCACTACAGACGGCATTTTCAACTTCCCTTCTTCAATTTCTTCTTTACGAATTTGACGTTTTTCGGTTTCGGTCTTTCCCTCTGCTATCAACTCCCGGCCACGTTTCATAAAAGGTTCCAGTTTGTCGCTGTAGCAGGCTACACTAATTCCTTTTTTATCCGGGTCATCTGCCAGACAAATCATGTCGTTAGTCCCTTCCCGCAAGATAACAAGCTTCCCATTTTGATCATAACCCAACACTTTGGCCCCTTCCCGGTACATTTCGGGCGCAGCCTGAACTGCTGTTTTTATTTGAATATTTTTGGGCAGAATCTTATTTTGTGAAAATGCAGTGAGGCTGCACAGGACAAACCCTATAAGCAATAACTTTTTCATAGCAACAGTTTTAAATTTAAAGGATAAAAATTTAAACAACTTTTAAAGCTAAGATAAACCATTAATATTTCTTAACAAAAGATTCCAGACAAGCATCTTGATTCAAATCCATAGCGCCTGGTGAGTTATGCACCTCCAAAGTTTGAAAATATTCACAAATGATTAATCATGCCCTTCTAAATATTAGCCGTAATTTTGAAATAGAATCAGATACTATGTTTTATTTAACGCGTACCCCTGCCTGGCTAAAAATGTTTTCCAAAGAATGTATTTGGAAGCTTAACCCGGCAGAAAAAACAGTATATATCACTTTTGATGATGGTCCCAATCCCGAAACCACCCCTTTTATCCTGGAAACACTGAAAAAATATGATGCAAAAGCCACCTTCTTTTGCATTGGCAAAAATGTGGTAGAGCATCCGGATCTTTACCAGGAAATTTTTGAGGAAGGGCATGCCCTCGGAAATCATACACACAATCATCTCAATGGGTGGAAAACCAAAACAGCCGACTATGTAGCCAATGTAGAAGAAGCAAAGAAGTACATCCCTTCTCTCCTGTTCAGACCGCCTTATGGGAAAATCAAACCCCGCCAAATCAAGGCGCTGACTAAAAAATTCCCGGGTATAAAAATTATCATGTGGGATATTCTCAGTGGGGATTTTGATACCGAGCGCCAGCCACAGACCTGCCTTCAGAAGGTCCTATTTAAATTCCGTTCCGGCTCCATCATTGTCTTTCACGATAGCGATAAGGCACGGGAAAGAATGACTTACACGCTGCCTCGTTTACTAACCCACCTTAAAAAGAAAGGCTACAAAATGGAAAGTTTACAACATTTAATCACTTAACAAGGCCTGTTTATGACCAGGAGAAAAATAAAAGGATGGATAGCATGCATTTTCACCCTGACATTCCTACTCACTGGCTGTGGAAGTGGTGATAAAAAAAGCCAGGAGCAAAATTCGGAAACTGCCCGTCAGGATTCTATAGAAAACGCAGTGTCAGCCGGAACAGAAATAGAACAGTGGTTTCAAAATCCGGAGCTTGAAAAATGGAAGACCAGGATGGAAAAGAACTATCAGCGTTTCTCCGCATCCCGGTTCAAGAATAAACAAACGGATTCTTTAGACACAGATCATCCACAAAAATTCACAGAAGAAAAATGGCGTACCTTCCGTCCTTATTTTATTCTTTCCCCTGACCGGTCCAGGGCAATTGATCTTTACAGCTATGGCCTCATCCCTCCTGATTCTGGTAAAGCCTGGGAGGGAGGAGAACCCGACAGCGAAGTAAACTTGGTTTCTCTTTCAGAAAGAACAAAAACCCGCCTGCTTTTTGCGGGTCCCGGGACGGCCTTTCAACTGGCCGAATGGCTGAACGACAGCATCATAATCGTAACAGGAGAATCGGATGCCAACCTGAAGAACAAAACTTTACCGGTATTGTGGCGAATCAATCTAAATGCCGGTGTTATTACGGAATACCGTTACCAGGATTCGCTTCCCTGATACACCACCTGCCGATGGTTTACCCAGCTATCCTCATCCCGGCCTTCCCATCTGTCATCATCAAAATACCCCTTACGCCACTTTCCAATCCCGTCTCTGAAATCAATATCCTTTCCTTTTGGTACATATATCTTTAAAAGGAGATGTTGGTTTCTAAAAGGAACCCCCGGAAATATTTTAAATCCCTCCGGGAGATACAAAACAGAATCTTTCTGGACAATGTGATACTGAATCAGAGAGGCAAAATGCGCTGCCTGACGGGTAGTGCTCCCATTGGCATACCGAACCATGCGAAGATGATAATTGCTATCCGGGCTGTCACGAACCACTATTTTAATCAGGCTAAGCCGGGTGGTGTCATTATTGGTCTGAATTAAATCTGACCAACCACTCCAATTCCAACTATTCCGATGATTAATAATTATATTTCCCTTCAATCCTTCCCAGTCCAGGTCATCAGACTGGTGGGCGAGGATCAAAGTTCCCCGGGGTTGTACCAGGTCAATTTCCGTAGCCTGCGTAGAACGCATTCTGAAATCCTTACCTATGGAAAAAACCAGACTTACCACACAAATGATTCCTATGATCCATAGAATAAACAGCGTGCCACCCACGTAACGTGAACGGGGACGAAAACCGGTAATCAATTTTATCAAAAACCAGATAACAGCAATAATCGGAATACCAACCGTAAGAATAATAGCGGGCCATATCAGTATTTTCTGAACGGTGGTGCCTAACAGTAAGGTCTTTATCGGGAAAGCCACAGAAGATAAAGCAGCTACGCCAACAAAACCACCCAATATCCCAATCAAGACACCCAACAAGGCAATGATGATGATACCCAGAATAAAGTAAAGGAAAATCTTAACCAAAGTGCCAAATACCGCGCCGGCACCATTGTGCTTTCTGGTATTAACCTGCCGGACAGTAGCCATATCGCCCGTCTCCGGGCTTACCTTTTTTTTTTCGTCTTCGGTAGATTTATAGGCATTCGATAAGCTCTGTAAATCTACCTTTTCACCCCTCATTTCCAGTTTTTCTGCAGGAGTCACCGCTTTAGGAACAGCAATCCACAAAATGATATACAACAACCACAAAGAAGGCAAAGCGCCTACAGAAAGAGGGAAGAATACATGATGCATACCCCAGAAATTAAAACCATTTCCCAGGATACCTACAAAAATGACACTCAGCAGCGGTAAAACAAAGATAATTCTCGGTATGATTGGATCAATTTTAAAATAAGCAGCTAATCCCGAAGCCACACCACCGATAACCTTGTGATCCGGATCGCGATACAACCGCCGGCGGAGCGTAGTCGTTATTTTACTACTCCCCGGTATAATAATCCACAAGATGACATAGGCCAATAGCCCCACGCCATAAGCCCATATCAACAGGAAGGTAATGATCCGTATGACAGCCGGATCAATGTTAAAATAATTGGCAATACCGGAACAAACACCACCAATCAACTGGTCTTTCTGGTTACGAAGCAGCCGCTTGGGTTCCGGCGCCTCCCGATCTTGAGTGTCTTTTTCTTCATAAGGTTGTTTTTCCTCCGGTTCGGTAGAAGTTTCTTCTTCTAATTGTTCCGGGCGTCCCATGACAGCTACCATAGCATGCACGTCTTCATCGGTAATGCAATGGGCTCCTTTTTTCAGTTTTTCCTGAAAAAGCTCGGCAATGCGATCTTCTATATCGCTGACAATTTCATCTCCGCCTTCTTCCCGGCTGAAATGACGGGTTAAGCTGTCCAGATATTCCTTTAAAAGTTCATAAGCAGAATCTTCTATTGGAACGAGACGCCCTGACAAATTGATGTTAATAATCTTCTTCATTGTAGTGGTAGATTTTGGAGTTATTTATTCTGATTGGTGGATTGCGTTAAATGATTGACTGCGCCTGATAACTGGTTCCAGGTTTTTTCCAGTTGCTGATAAAAATCTTCTCCCGCTTCCGTCATGGTAAAATATTTCCGCGGCGGGCCCGAATTGCTTTCTACCCAACGGTAGGTCAGAAGTCCGGCATTTTTCAAACGGGTTAGCAAAGGATAAAGCGTTCCTTCAAACACATTCAACTTCGATTCTTTCATCTTTTGAATGATATCCGAGGGATAAGCCTCCTGCTGCCTGATTACGGAAAGGATACAAAACTCCAAAATCCCTTTCCGCATCTGTGATTGCGTGTTTGCTATCTTCATTTCATCCAGTTAATAAATCAATGATGAAGCAAAGATACAAATAAATATGGTACCATGCAACACATAGTACCATATTTTTATTTTTTTAAGTGGATTTTTTAGTCTTTTTCTTTTTATCCTTGTTTTTTAGGCCCATAGGCCAGGTCTCCGGCATCGCCAATACCGGGAATTATATAGCCTTTGTTATTTAGTTTTTCATCGATAGCACCGGCCCAGAGGGTGCTGTCCGGAAAGTGTTCTGTCATGTTTTCAATTCCCTGGGTAGCCGCGATAACCGTAACAATGTGTATGCGTTTGGGCTTGCCAACCTGAATAAGTTGCCTAAGAGTCTTCACTAGTGAAGAACCGGTAGCGAGCATGGGATCTACTAAAATAAGGGTCCGGTCTTCAAGATCTGGACAGGAGAGATACTCCAGGTGAATATCAAAGGAACCATCGTGCTTGTGCTTACGATAGGCGCCTACAAAAGCATGATCGGCATGATCAAAAACACGGGAGAGGCCGCTGTGCAGGGGGATACCGGCCCTCAAAATAGTAGCCAGCACCGGTTGTTCTTTCAATATCCCGCAACGAGCAGTGCCCAATGGCGTTTGCACCTCTTTTTCAGAAAAATCTAACTGTTTGCTAATCTCATAACCCGCGATTTCCCCTATTCTTTCGGTATTGTACCTGAACCGCATGCGGTCCTGCTGAATCTGCTTGTCTCTAATTTCCGCAACCCAATCACTAACAATAGAATAGTGCTCACTCAAATTGATGACCATGGTTTTAAATTTGAGTTAAAAGTAGAAATTAAAAAGAAAAAACAAAAGCCTTCCGACCCGAGTCGAAAGGCTTTTTAACACTGATTTCAGCCCATTCAATCTGGTTTTTTACCATCAAGAAAAGTATTAATCGTACTGATTTCAGTCTGCTTGCCATCAGCAGTCTTTTTTACGTGATATCCCGAATAGGGGTCTTCAGCAGAAGGTTCGGAGTTTTGCTGAAGAGAAATATTTTTCCGGATATAAGCCGGCACGGTTTCTACTTCATAAGGGTCTTCCATTTTCTTTACATCAAAACTGAGTTCACGTAACCGAGACCTTCTTTCTTCCGCGGCTTTTTGCTGAGCCGCCAATTGATCTTGTGAAACATAGGAAAGTTGCTCCGCTGTCTGTTCCGGAACTTCCTGCTGCTTTTCTGCCTCTGCTCCTCGCAGGTATTCAGTTGCCGGGGATGTTTCCTGCTCATGTGGAGGTTCTTCCCTGGGCCGGTCCACCTGGGGTTGCCGGGGCTGAGGCCGGAACGTTTCCTCTTTCGGCTGCACGGGTTCTTTTTTATAAAAAAGCTTCATTTCCTCCTGATCCTCAGGCTGTTCATCTGGAGCAGGTTGCTCCTGACGCCTCTCGTGGTCTTGTCTCGGCTCCGGCCTTTCAACATATATCTGCCGTGGCCGGGATAAATATCCCCCCGCTTCCGAATGGTAAGTACCTGACGCAGAAGGAGGAGAAGATGGAGATTCCTTCTCCTGATCCACTTCCCGGTTCAATTCTTTCGGGTCCTTTAATTCAAAAACATATTTTTCCTCTTTGGCTTCCTGTGGAGGTGTCTCTGCCGCCGGTTCCTGGACAGCCTCTTCTTCAATCTGTTGCTCGCCGGACTCATGCCGGACTAATTTTGGAGCCATCGGGTCTTCCTCTTCTTCCTTAAAAGGCAGGGTATTCTGATCATACATTTTTTGTTCTTCCCCTTTTTTGCCTAACTCCATTGTAATTTTACGAGGTTCCTCTTTTCGAACGGGTTTCTTTGCTTCCATCATCTGCCTGATGGGCTTCTGTTGAAAACCTGTAGCAATAATGGTGACACCCAGTTTGGCCTCAAGGGTATTGTCATGCCCCATACCGAGGATAACATCACACTCATCTCCGGCTTGTTGCTGAACGTATGCCTGGATCGTATCCATTTCATCTATGGTATGTTCATGTTCCCCCTCTGCAGAAGTGATGTTCAACAGGATCCATTTAGCACCGCTTATATCACTATCATTCAACAAAGGAGAAGAAAGCGCGCTGTCAATCGCCTTCTGCGAACGGTTTTCTCCATCTGCGGTAGCAGAGCCCAGTATGGCTACTCCCCCACTCCTCATGGCTGTACAAACATCGGCAAAATCCACGTTTACCACTCCATGAATATTAATTACATCGGTTATACATTTGGCAGCTGTAGCCAATATGTTATCTGCCTTGGCAAAAGCAGACTTGAAAGGAAGGTTTCCAAATTGCATCCTCAGCTTGTCATTGGAGATAACCAACAACGTATCTACATATTCTTTAAGGTTTTTGATTCCTTCCTCTGCCTGTTTCATACGTCGCCTACCCTCATAAGAAAAAGGTGAGGTTACAATACCTACGGTCAAAATTCCGAGTTCTTTACAGATACGAGCCACAATGGGAGCGCCACCGGTTCCCGTTCCTCCCCCCATTCCGGCGGTAATGAAGGCCATTTTGGTATTCACTTCAAGGATCTTTTTCAGTTCCTCCATGGATTCCTCCGTAGCCTGACGTCCGATAGCGGGATTGGCGCCTGCTCCCAACCCCTGAGTGAGATGAGGCCCCAAATGTACTTTGTTGGGAATCGGGCTGTCTGCCAATGCCTGAGAATCGGTATTACAGATGATAAAATCTACACCTTCAATGCCCTGTTCATACATGAAATTAACGGCATTGCTTCCTCCTCCGCCCATTCCAATAACTTTAATAATGGACGACTGTTCCTTAGGGATATCAAATTGAATCATAACACTTAATTTTTACGTTTGTGATGGATTAGTCTTTCTAAAAATTTAAAATTTTGCATCTTCTTCTTCCCGGAATAAATCTATCAACCCTCTTTTCATAGAATCCATAAATTCCTTAAGCGTTTTTCGAGGGCCTATATTTACACTTCTGTTGGGTTTCTTTTTTAATTCCGGCTCCATTGGCGGAACCGGTATTGCTTCCTCTGATACTTGCTTCCTGGGCGCCTTTCCCTTCCTGTGTGATTTAAGGATTTCATAATGTTCTGTCATCTTCTGGTTATTTTCATAATCATTATAACCTTTCAGGATGAGGCCGATACAGGTAGAATACATAGGTTTAGACAGTTCTTCTATATATCCGGAGGCAAGATGTTCATTCGGATAGCCTACCCTCGCATGGATGCCGGTAGTATATTCTGCTAACTGAACCAAATGTTTAAGTTGTGATCCGCCCCCTGTCAGGATAATGCCCCCATTTAGAAGTTTATTATCCAGCCCGGCCTGTTTCAGGTTGTAGCCCACAAAATCCAATATCTCCTGCATCCGTGCCTGGATAATATGACTGAGGTTCTTGACCGAAATCTCGCGTGCCTTCTGTCCCCGCAATCCGGGAATGGTAATATAGGCGTTGGATAATGTTTCTTCTGCCAGGGCCGAGCCAAATTGTACTTTCATCTGGTCAGCCTGAGCTTTCAATACGCCTAATCCATTTTTAATATCATTGGTAATGTTTTCCCCTCCATAAGGGATTACGGCAGTATGCTTCAAAATCCCTTCATAAAAAACAGCAATATCAGTTGTGCCACCTCCAATATCTACAATAGCTACACCGGCTTCCAGATCCTGATCGCACATGACGGCTGATGCTGAAGCCAGGGGCTGTAATACTAAATCTTTAATAAGAAGGTCTGATTTTTCTACACTCCGGTTTATGTTGCGTATCGCATTTTTATCACCCGTAATAATGTGGAAATCAGCTCCCACTTTCACACCGGCCATCCCAATCGGATAAACAATATTGGGAATGCTGTCAACCGTATAGACCTGAGGAATTACATCAATAATCTGATCGCCCGCCGGTACATAAGTCTTATATTGATCATCTATCAGTTGATCAATCTCTCTTTGGGAAATTTCAGTTTCTGTATCTCCCCTCACAATATCGCCTCTTGTTTGCATACTTTTAATATGCTGTCCGGCAATACCCACATACACTTCGTGTATATCAAGATCGGGGTTGGTGGCATAACAATTTTGTAAAGCTATTTTAATGGCCTTAATGGTTTGGTCAATGTTCAAAACCATACCATGTTGCACACCAAACGAATCCGCCCGGCCAAAACTCAGTATCTCCAGTTTCCCAAACTCATTTTTCCTTCCGGCAATCGCGGCAATCTTGGTGGTACCTATATCCAGGCCGACAATAATGGGCGCTTCCTTACTCATGATGTAACTGTTTTAAATTGTTCGAATTGATAATTTTACTTCTTTTCATTTATTAATACTTCAGGTTCGTTATGTTCTTTCAAAGCCACAATGACCGGATTCTCTTCCTGCCCCTTTCGGGAAGCCACTACCTGGCCCGCAAATCTTAAATCCAGTGTATCATAATAGCCCCAGCCAACGTTGTTCAATCCTTCTTTATAAAAGGTTAAAAGTTTATCAAATTTCTCTTTCACTTCATCTCCCTGTCCAAAAAGGATCAATACATCTCCCACTTTGGGAATGAGCTCAAAATGATTATTTGAGTTAATGTTTATCTGCTCTACCTGTGCCATCCAAAAAGAATCCTGAACCACATACCTGCTGATTGCTTTTATCTGAACCAGCAATGTACTGTCCTCAATAGAGTCCTTTTTTCTCAAAACCGGGAAACCGGTAAACACCGGCAGCCGAACAGTAAACTTTCCCACTGCAGGCGTTATTTTTCCGGCCTGGTCCAGATAAAAACTGGAACCGTCCCTGGAAAATATCCGGGCCACGGGTTTCCGCTGGGTTATTTTTATATGCAGTAAATCATGGTTTCCCATATACACTTCTGTATGTTTTACCCAGTCGTGTGTATCCACAGACTGTTTCAATAAAGGAATATTTAACTGGCTTAATTTTTTACCAATAGGATTTAGCTGCTTATGCGAAACAAGTCCTTTTCTTATACTGGCAGTATCAACATAAACCATTCCACTTTCTTTATTAAAGGAAATAACGATTCCCCTGCAACTGTCTTCTTGTTTTCCCCTGGAGGCCGCTACAAAAAGGATGATAAAGCCAGTCACCATTACAATGCTGAGCAAGGCAATCAAGACCTTCTTTGTTGATATTTTATTTTTATTAGCCGACATGCTTTTTTTTATATTTTTTATTTTCCAAACAGGCCTTAACCTCCTCTGCCATCAAACCAATATCTCCCGCTCCTGCTGTAACAACTACTTTATTCTTATTTCCCTTTAATCTCTTTAAAGTCTCTTGTTTTGAACAAACGGTACCTTTCCCTTTTTCTAATAAATCAACAATCAGCTGACTGCTCACTCCTGGTATGGGATCCTCCCGCGCAGGATACACCGGCAACAATATAACTTTATCTGCTTTGTTCAGCGCTTTTGCAAACTCTGCTGCCAAATCTCTTGTCCGGCTATACAAATGGGGCTGAAATATCACGGTACATTTTTCTCCGGGGTACAATTCTTTCACACTTGACAACAGCATTTCAAGCTCTTCAGGATGGTGTGCATAATCATCAACATATACCTGGTCTGCCATATTAATAAGATATTCAAAACGGCGTTTAACCCCTTTAAAAGAAGCCAAAGCCTTCCTTATAGCTGTGGGCTCAATACCCAGATCAAAAGCTACGGCTATTGCTGCTACTGCATTCTCAACATTGTGTCTTCCCCCTATATTTAATCTCAGATTTTCTATAATTTTTTTATTCGGGAGAACGACCTCAAATTGATAGCTTCCATCTGTTGGCTTTATATTGCGGGCAAAAACAGCAGCTTGATCATTAGTCATGCTGTAACTCCATTTCCGATCTCCTGAAAAAGATTCACTTCGCTTAATATTCTCTTTATATATTAGAAGACCTCCGGGTTTCAGGTTGCCTGTAAATTCAATAAAAGCTTCCTGAAGGTTTGTCTCTGTTTGATAAATATCCAGATGGTCCGCATCCATTGCGGTAACAACTGCCTTATCGGGATTCAGCCTTAAAAAAGAACGGTCATATTCATCCGCTTCCACCACGGCCAGGGAATTGTTGCTGCTCCAGTAATTGGTGTCATAATTCACCGTGATCCCGCCTAAAAATGCGTAGCATCCCAAACCACTGTCTCTTAGAATATGGGCAATCATACTTGATATCGTTGTCTTCCCGTGTGTCCCGGCAACTGCAATACATTTCATCTCCCGAAGGATCATTTGCAGCACCTCACTCCGTTTGAAAACAGAAAATTGCTGATCAATAAAATATTTATAAAGCGTATTTTTTGTTCCAATGGCAGGGGTATAAATCACCAGATCAGTTTGTCTATTTATCGCTTTAACTTCATCTTCATAACTGATGGCGACTCCCTCTTCCTCTAACTGCCTTGTCAATGCCGAAGGGGTACGGTCATAACCCGAAACGCAACATCCTCGTTCCAGAAAATACCTTGCCAGCGCAGACATCCCTATGCCTCCTATTCCTATCAGGAAAACTTCTTTTATATCCTTCAGCCTGATCATACCAATTTTAAAATTTCAGTTGCGATGCGATCATCTGCATCCGTAATTGCTAATTTTTTAATGTTAACAGATAATTTTTTCTGCAGCGCTTTATCTTTTAGAAGATTGAGTACTACAGGAACCAACTTTTCATTTACCTCTCTATCAGAGACCATGAATGCCGCTTCTTTTTTTACAAAGGATTGTGCATTTATGGTCTGATGGTCTTCCGCAGCAAAAGGAAAGGGTACAAATACAACTGGTTTTCCCACCACACTCAGTTCTGACAAAGCCAAAGCGCCTGCCCTGGAAATAACAATATCCGTAGCAGCATAAGCCTGTTCAATTTCTGTAATAAATGCCAATACTTTTATCTTATCTTCATATCCTTTAACGGCTTCACTAACTTTTTCGTATGAATAATTACCGGTTTGCCAAATCAATTGGATACCTGCATCTGTTACGGCCTGCAGATTATTCAATAAGGCTTCATTTACTGATCTGGCACCCAGGCTGCCTCCAACGATAAACACTGTTTTCAGGTCAGGATTTAAACCAAATTTCTTCAGCGCTTTCTCCCGGCTTCCCCTCCCATTAACAATAGATTTTCGTACCGGATTCCCCGTGAGGACGATCCTGTTTTTTGGAAAAAACAACTCCATGCCTTTTACTGCAACACAAATTTTAGAAGCCTTTTTACCCAGCAGCATGTTGGTTTTGCCAGCATAAGAATTTTGTTCCTGTACAACGGTGGGGATTCCCCGGGATTGTGCTGAATTCAATACGGGGAAGCTGGCATACCCGCCGACACCAACTACCACATCCGGTTGAAAATTCTTTATGATTTTTTTAGCCTGTAAGATACTGCTGATAACCTTGAAAGGAAGAGCTACATTCTTCAGCCAGGAACTCCTGTTCATCCCCGAAATATTTAATCCAATAATCTTATATCCTGCTTCGGGTACTTTTTGCATCTCCATCTTTCCACGGGCTCCGACAAACAAAATATCTGTATCCGGCTTTTTTCGTTGTAATGCACGGGCAATGGCTATTGCCGGGAATACATGCCCCCCGGTACCGCCTCCTGCTATCATTATTTTATACCCGTTTTTCATATTTTTATTCAAATTATCATCCGGTTTGCAACGCTGCACCCATGTTATCTTCTTCAATTACTTCTTCCTTATTTTCACCTGCCTCTTCCTCTCTCTTCTGCCTGGCTTCCATGTTTTCTACATTCCGGCTAACGCTCAGGATAATCCCAATCGCCAGGCTGGTAAACCATATTGAGGTTCCTCCCATACTCACAAGTGGAAGGGTAATCCCTGTAACAGGCATCAGATTCACCGCCACCGCCATGTTTGCAAAAGCCTGAATAACCAATGTAAAACTTAATCCCACGCATAAAAATGCACCAAAAGCGTAAGGACATCTTCTGAAAATCCGAATGCTCCTCAATAAAAAGACCAGGTAACATAAGATCAAAAGAGCGCCACCCACCAATCCATACTCTTCTATAATAATTGAAAATATAAAATCTGAATAGGGATGTGGTAAGAAATTCCTTTGCTCACTGTTCCCGGGGCCCCGACCAAATGTTTTTCCATTGGCAATAGCAATCTTAGACTGCTGAACCTGATAAGGTGCTTCCCCTTGTTGGTCATTCTTCGTAAAGTGTTCAATACGATGTTTCCAGGTAGCCACACGTCCGCCTCCAACCCCGGTAGCCATAATGATCCCTACTACAATAGCTATAATAACCCCACTGATGAACAAAAGCCCCAAAAGATGACGCACTCTTACACGGCCAATAAAACACAACAACATGCAACTCCCCCCTAATAACACAGCCGTAGATAAGTTTGCCGGCATAATTAAAATACAAATGAGACATATCGGTATCAGGATGGGCAAAAAGCCTTTTTTAAAATCCTTAATTACTTTCTGCTTCCTGGACAACTGCCTGGAAACCAGCATAAATAACGCCAGCTTGGCCATATCTGAAGTCTGGAAAGTTAGATTGATCACAGGCAGTTTGATCCACCTGCTTGCATCATTTATAGTTGCGCCAAAAAACAAGGTATATACCAATAACGGAATTACGATCAGGTAAAAGATTACCGCTACCCGCGAATACACTACGTAATTTACCCTGTGCGCCACATAAATAATAAACAGGCCGAGCGCTAAAACAGAAAGTTGTTTAAACAGATAATACTCCGTATGCCCCTGCCTCATGCGATAAGCCAGCGTACCGGTCGAACTATATACGGCCAACACGCTCACCAGTGACAAGATGACAACTATTGCCCATATCACTTTATCTCCTTTTATATTTCCAATCAGCTTATGCACTCGTATTTTTTGTTTTACTAAACTATTCGTTCTTTTATTAAACTACAACCTGCGAACAACCTCCTCAAACTGATCTCCGCGGTCTTCAAAATTTTTAAATAAATCAAAACTTGCGCACGCAGGGGACAGCAGCACCACATCTCCCTTTTCTGCCATCATATACGCCGCATGCACAGCATCGTTCATTGAACTTGTGTCTATCATCACCTCTACTTCCTCTTCCAATGCCTCATGAATTCGCGAATTATCTATACCCAGACAGATAATCGCTTTCACCTTTTCACGAACAAGATCTTTTATGATATTGTAGTCATTGCCCTTATCAACACCACCGAGAATTAATATCGTTGGCCCATCCATATTCTCGAGAGAAAACCAGACTGAATTAATATTAGTGGCTTTACTGTCATTAATAAACATGACCCCACGAACAGCAGCCACAAAGGCCATCCTGTGAGGAATTCCTTCAAAAGAAGTCAGACACTCTCTTATGGAAGAATTGCGAATTCCCATCGTCTTTGATGATATACTTGCTGCCATAGAATTATAAATGTTATGCCTGCCTCTTAAAGCCAGTTCATACAGCGGAACACTAAAGTCATCTTCCAGCTTTATATGCATATTTTCATTTTCCAAAAAGCCTCCTTCTTGTAATGGTTCCATAATAGAAAACGGTATTAATTTTGATTGAATAGGTTTATCGTGTAAATATTTATTAGTTAGTTCATCATCTTTACAATAGATGAAATAATCCGATCCGGTCTGCCGGGATGCAATTTTAAATTTTGCAGCCGCATAATTTTCAATTTTATGATCATAACGATCCAGGTGGTCGGCTGTTATGTTCAACAATACAGCAACATCGGGTTTAAATGTCTTGATATCATCCAGTTGAAAACTGCTTACTTCAACAATATAATAATCCACGGGGTCGGTAGCAATCTGTCGTGCGAAACTTACCCCGATATTTCCCACACAGGCTGATTTTAATCCGGCTTTTTTGAAAATATACCCGGTAAGAGCAGTAGTCGTTGTTTTACCATTTGTCCCCGTGATGGCAATAATTTTTTTATCCTTGCTATAGCGGTAAGCAAATTCAATCTCAGAGATCACCGGAATATCAGTTTTACGGATGGCGCACATCAAAGCGCAGGCCTCCGGTATCCCCGGACTTTTAATAATCTCCTCTGCCTTCAAAATTTCCTTTACAGTATTTTGCCCTTCTTCAAACGGTACCTCTGCCTTTTCCAATTCATCTTTAAAAGCAGCCTTAATATTCTTACCTTCAGATACAAACACATTATATCCCCTTTGCTTTGCAAGCAAAGCCGCCCCTATGCCACTTTCGCCAGCTCCCAGAATTACGATATGTTTGTTATTACTCATTTTTTAAAAAGCTAAAAGTTCAAAACAGGAAGCTTAAAGCACATTTTCGATCCCCCGCCTACTGCAAATTGCAAACTGCCAATTTCTACTGTCAATTGCTACTGTCTCCTCTACCGCATCTTCAACGTAGCAATTGAAAACACTACACAAATAATGGTCACAATCCAAAACCGGACTGCAATTTTACTTTCATGATAACCCAGTTTCTGATAATGATGATGCAACGGGGCCATCAGGAATATCCTCCTCCCTTCTCCATATTTTTTCTTCGTATATTTAAAGTATCCCACCTGAAGCATCACCGAAATATTCTCAACCAGGAACACGCCGCAAAATATCGGGATTAACAATTCTTTCCTAACCATGATTGCCAATGCAGCAATGATGCCTCCTAATGCGAGACTACCCGTATCGCCCATAAATACCTGTGCCGGATAGGAATTGTACCAGAGAAACCCGATACAGGCCCCCACAAAAGCAGCTATAAAAATGGACAACTCTCCTATGTTCGGGATATACATAATATTGAGATAATCTGCGAACTTGATATTACCAGACAGGTAAGCAAAAATACCTATCCCAACAGCTATAACTGCAGAAACTCCGGTAGCCAGCCCATCCAGCCCATCCGTCATATTAGCCCCATTAGAGACTGCTGTTATAATAAAGATAACAATAATAATATAGAGCAGCCAGGTAAAGTTTTTTGCCCCCGGACTGATCCATGAAATCAGCCGGGCATAGTTAAACTCATGACTCTTAACGAAAGGAATAGTTGTAATAGGTGTTCGTACATTTACAAAATTCTTTTTGATCTCTTGTACATCCTGATCCTCATTTGAAAATCCAAAAGGACTTATTTTGCTAACTACATTTCTTTGCTGAGGTTTTACAATCTCCCTTTGGATAACTACATTATGGTTAAAATATAAAACCGCCCCGACTATAATGCCGAGGCCCACCTGCCCAATCACTTTAAATTTCCCAGCCAATCCTTCTTTATTTTTTCGGAATACCTTAATATAATCATCAAGAAACCCAATCCCCCCCAGCCATATTGTACTTAAGAGAATGAGGATTATATATATATTGGCTATCTTGGCAAATAAAAGTGTAGGGATAATAATCGCAGAAAGGATGATCAGCCCGCCCATCGTTGGCGTACCTTTTTTGCTTTCTTCTCCCTGAAGCCCCAGATCCCGAATCACTTCCCCTACCTGTCTTTTTTGTAGATATCTTACCAGGCTCTTGCCAAATAACAGTGAAATTACCAGAGAAACTATCACAGCCATTGTCACACGGAAGGAGATATATTGAAATACTCCTGCTCCCGTGAGATTAAACTCGGCTTTCAGATAATTAAAAAGGTAATAGAGCATACTTTATCTTTATTTCTCAAAGATTTTTAACATTTCACTTAAAATCACTTTATCATCAAAGGGTTTTTTCACGCCTTTTATCTCCTGATATTTTTCATGGCCCTTACCGGCGACCAGAATAATATCTCCTGGTTGTGCAAAACTGCAGGCCGTTTTAATAGCTTCCAGCCTGCCTGGTACGGATAATATTTTATATAGCTTCCCCGGTGCAACACCGGCTTCCATTTCTTTAATGATAGCCTCCGGGTCTTCGCTACGCGGGTTGTCGGAAGTCAATACCACTTTGTCGCTATATTGAACAGCTACCTGCGCCATCTCCGGCCGTTTGGTTTTATCCCGGTCGCCACCGCATCCTACCACTGTAATTAACTGCTCTCCACCCTTTCGCAAATCATTAATAGTAGTCAGTACATTTAACAAAGCATCCGGTGTATGTGCATAATCCACGATCCCCATGATATGGGACTGTGGAGAGAGCAACAAATCAAACCGTCCTTCCGCTCCCGTCAGGCCACTGAGCTTTTCAAGAACTTCTCTTTTTGCCATTCCCAGTTCTACGGCAGCGCCATAAACAGCTAATAAATTATAGGCATTGAAAGTGCCTGTCAGCCGGAAATGCACTTCCTCATTATCTATCATCATCACTAAACCACTCAGGTTATTTTCAAGTATCTTTCCCTTATAATCGGCCAGGCTTCTTAAGCTGTAAGTCAACCTTCTTGCTTCAGTATTTTGTAGCATGACCATCCCTCTTTTATCATCCAGGTTGGTTAATGCAAAAGCCTTTGAAGGCAGGTTATCAAAAAAGGATTTTTTTACCCTCAGGTATTCTTCAAAAGTTTTGTGATAATCCAGGTGGTCATGCGTAATGTTGCTAAATATACCGCCGGCAAACTGCAGTCCGGCAACACGTTTCTGATGGATAGCATGGGAACTCACTTCCATAAAAACATATTCACATCCTGAATCTACCATCTCTGCCAACAAGCTATTGATATGGATTGCATCCGGCGTTGTATAGCTAGCGGGTAAGTTACGGTCGTCAATTTGATTCCGAACGGTGGACAATAACCCGCAGGGAAATCCCAAAGCACGGTACAGTTTAAATAACAAAGTAGCAATGGTGGTTTTTCCGTTGGTTCCTGTAACCCCCGTCAACTTAATTTTAGAAGAAGGATTATCGTAAAAATTGGAAGCCATGATTCCGCAGGCGATGGAAGAATTCTCCACTTTCACATACGTTACATTCGGATAGAACCATTCCGGCATCTTTTCACAAATCACTGCAACAGCTCCGTCTTCAATAGCCTGTTCAATAAACTGGTGACCATCCGAATGCAGGCCTTTGACAGCTATAAAAACAGCCCCCGGTGTCACTTGCCTGGAATCAATACAAAGGCCGCTCACTTGCACGGACGTGCTGCCATGTATGCCGGTATTGCGGACCTTGTATAATATGTTTTGTAAAACCATCATTAGCTTAACTGGATAATAATTTGTCCTCCATTACCCACCTCCTGACCGGGTTTCAAAGATTGAGTTACGACTTTCCCCTTCCCCTGAACCTTCACCTGCAGACCGCGTTCCTCCAAAAGAAAGAGCGCATCTTTTAATCCCATTCCTATTACATCCGGCACTTTCCCTTTTTCCTCCACCTGGTTCTTTAAGTCAACTTGCCGGTCTTTCACCTCAGCACTAACATAAGCGTCCAAATTCTCGGGAGACTGAACCGGGAAATTTAAAGTTGCGAGAACCGTTTGAGCGTCCTTAACAGCGCCTGCTTTTATCTGTAATTTATCATCAAACTGCGGCTGTTTTTCCTCCGGCACGGCATCTTTATGGCTAAAGGCATAGAGTTTATGAGACACCTCCTTAAATACCGGGGCGGCTACGGAAGCGCCATAGATCAAACGTGCGTGCGGGCGGTTTTTAATTGTCACGATACAAGAATATTCCGGATGATCGGAAGGGAAAAAGCCTACGAAGGTAGCCTGATAAATATGCTGGGAATAACCATATTTTCCGTTTGCTACTAAGGCAGTTCCCGTTTTACCGGAAATCTTAAAATACGGATTTTTTAAAGCCCGGTGACCGGTTCCGTATTCATTCTTTACGACCCCGTTTAATAATTTTTGTACGTCCTTTAAAGTCTCCTCAGAGCAAATCTTTTCTTCCAAAACCGTTGGTTCAAACTTTTTAACCACCTTTCCATAACTTTCGATAGCAGAAACCAGATAAGGCTTCATCATCTTACCATCGTTAGCGACGGCATTATAGAGTGTCAGAATATTAAGCGGCGTTTCCAGTACCTCATAACCAATACTCGTCCAGGGCAGGCTGGTAGAACTCCAGGTTTTACTCTTCGGACTTTTAACCAGCGGCGCAGCCTCTCCCAGGAGGTCGATGCCGGTCTTTTCATTTAATCGCAATTTTTTTAAATGAGTCACAAAATCTTCGGGATCATTTTTATAGTATTTATAAGCCAGTTTTGACATTCCCACATTTGAACTTTGTTCAAACGCATGGGCAACGGTTACCATTCCGGTAGCTTCTCCTGCTGCATCCCGCATTGTCCGGCTACCAAAGCGCCAGGTTCCATTCCCCAGGTTTACCATATCATTCAATGTAACCTTATGATCTTCAAGCAACGCGATCATGGTACCCAGCTTAAAGACAGAGCCGGGTTCGGTGGCCTTACCAATCGCATAATTAAAATCTTCGTAGTAACTGCCATCCGGCTGCCTGCCCAGGTTGGCCATCGCTTTTATCTGGCCGGTTTTTACTTCCATAATAATACAGGTGCCGTATTGCGCCTGGTTTTCAACCAACATCTTTTGGAGGGCATTCTCTGCCACATCCTGAATGTTAATATCCAACGTGGTAATCACATCCTTTCCATTTACCGGATCAATGCGATACCCATCTACCGGAATATATCCACCACCGGAAATCCGCTGTACCAGGCATTTCCCATCGGTTCCTTTCAGGTACTCGTTGTAAGCCGCTTCTAATCCTATATTGGGGGAGTTTTTCCGGTATAATCCAACTGTCCGGTTAGCCAATAAACCAAAAGGATTCACCCGCTTGTTGACCTGCTTCACAATCAGGCCGCTGGAATTTCTGCCCAGGCGAAACAGCGGGAAGTCACGCAATTTTTTATATTGTTCAAATGAAATCTCTTTCTTCAATTGAAAAAAACGACTGCCTTTTTTGTACTGCCGGCTTAAGAGTTGTTTGTACCCTGCCCGGCTCCGGTCCTTAAATAATTTGGATAAGCAATACGACAGAGAATCCAGGTTTTCATAAAAGTGCTTTCCGTCATCGGCCACCAGTCCGTCCGCTCTAAAATCCATATAAAGGGTAAAAGAGGGGATGGTAGTAGATAGCATACGCCCATCTGCGGAATAAATGGTTCCCCTTTCGGCATCAATGGTCATATAACGATCGTGAAGATCATTGGCCATGTTTCTCCAGTAGTCTCCCTCTACATCCTGAATCAGGAATGCTTTCACGGCGATGACGATTCCAATCAGCGCCATTCCGAGAAAACAGAGATAAACTCTCCACAATATGTCTTTTTTTACATCCATTCAAAATACTTTAAAAGCATTTTATTTCTTATCCCTCCCATTGCCTTTTTTAATAATCAGCGGCGGGGTATTCGCTATTTCCAAACCGTAGGGAGCAACCTGATCTGAAACTTCACTCATCTTGCTGCGAAACATCAGTTCACTTTTTTGATCCAGGTAATGCCAATGCAACTCTTTCACTTCTGTCTGCAGCGAGTTGATCTCCCGTATATTTTTTACCGCATAATGACCGTTTGCTATGTATAAAATGGCCAACACAAACAAAAACAGCAAAAAAGGGATGTGATCAACAATCCACGAATAGTTAATATGCGGACGCCAGTCCTTCTTTTTATCAGGTACTTCTATAAACGCCCGTTGTTTTGCCCTTTTCCACCGCATGGTTTTATGTTAAATAGTTTTATGGTTAAATTCTTTCGGCCACCCGCAGTTTGGCGCTGGCTGCCCTCGGGTTCTTTTTAACTTCATCTTTCCCGGGCAGAACCGGTTTTTTAAATACCGGTTGCAAAACCGGCTCTTTTTCAACATCCAAATTGCCTGCTATCTCTTCAAATCTGCCTTTTTTCATAAAATGCTTAACCATTCTGTCTTCAATTGAATGAAAAGTAATAATCACCAATCTGCCTCCCGGCTTAAGCGCTCTTGCCGCTTGTTTCAAAAAGTCCCTCAGTGCCCCCAGTTCATCATTTACCTCAATCCTCAGCGCCTGAAAAACCTGCGCCAGGTAGCGTCGTTCATTTCCCCTGATCAAAGGTTTTATCACAGCTTTCAACTCTTCTATCGTTTTTAACGGAAACCGTTCCCGCTCTTTCACCAATTGAGCCGCCAGGGTTTTAGCATTCCTTACTTCACCATAGGTTTCAAATATCCGCAACAGGTCCGTTTCCTTATATTGCTGAACTATTTCAGCGGCTGTCCGTTTCTGTCGCCGATCCATCCGCATATCCAAAGGCCCCTCCATGCGTATGGAAAAACCACGTTCGGCTGTATCAAATTGATAAGAGGAAACTCCTAAATCCGCCAATATGCCAGAAACAGGCAGGCTTGCTTTTACCCTTAAGAACTGCTCCAGATACCTGAAATTTTCAGGTATCCATTCAATTCTTGCATCTTCGGGAAGGTTTCTTCCGGCATCCTCATCCTGGTCAAAGGCAATTAACCGTCCTTCCCTTCCCAAACTCTTCAGGATTTCACGGGAATGGCCTCCTCCACCAAAAGTGGCATCTACATAAATACCCCCGGGATGAATATCCAGTGAAGAAATCGCTTCTTCAAGCAATACAGGGCGATGATAAAAAGGAGCAGTGACCATTTTGCTATGCTTCATTTATTCCTCCCATGACCTGACTTGCAGATTCACTGAAAGATTCAGGAGAATAGGATTCAAAGAACTGCTGATACTGGGATTTATCCCATATTTCTATTTTATTAATTGCAGAAGCCAGTACCAGGTCCTTCCCCAGTCCGGCATACTCACATAGGTTTTTAGGAATCAGCAACCGCCCGGCGGTATCCAGATCCAGCGAAACGGCGCCATTTAAAAAGTAACGACGAAAAGCCCTTACCTTTGGATCAAAATCATTAAGCGCTGCAATGCGGTCAAAAATGGGTTGCCAGGCATGAATAGGATAAAGCGTCAAACATTTTTCAAAGCCCCGGTTCAATACGAACCGGCCGGCGCCTTCTTTTTTGGAAGCAGCATCTTCCTCCGGCAACTGCTTGCGAAAGCCTGCCGGAAAAAGGAAACGCCCTTTGGCGTCCAGCTTAGATTCATATTCTCCCAAAAAACCTGACATCTGCTAAAAAGAATAATTAACAATAATTACCACAAAATAACACATTTTTCCACTTTTCACCCAAAAAAAGATTTAATCTATTTTTCCACAGCCTGAAACCCTTTGTATATCATCATTACAGAGGATTTTCCAATTAGGGGTATGTTATTAGATTAAAAATATGTGAATAAATTGTGGATAACAAAACTTGCCCTGTTGATACTCTAAGAGCAGAATAGCACTTTTTCTTCCAAGGAGGAGCTTTTCATAAAATATTAAATTGTCAATCTCTTCAAATATTTCTTAACTTTGCACGCTTTTAATAGTTTATGAGGTTTAAGGCATATCTGACTGGCTTGTTAATCGTGATAATATCCCTCTCATCCTGCTCCCAATACAGCAGGATGCAGAAGAGTAATGATTACAAGAAAAAACTGGCCTACGCCGATAAGTTGTATCAAAATGAGAAATACAACAAGGCGCAGGTAATATATGGTCAGGTAAAGGACGCCTTTAAAGGCACCCAGCAATATGAGCAGCTTTTTTATAATTATGCCTATACCTATTATTATATGAAGGATTATGAATCCGCTGCTTTTTACTTTAAAAATTTTGTTCAGATATTCCCCAATAGTTCCAAGACGGAGGAAATGAACTACATGCAGGCCTACTGCTTCTATAAACTTTCTCCACGGGTGGAGCTGGATCAGACCAATACCATGAAAGCCATAAGCGCCATGCAAACCTTTATCAATATTTATCCCAATTCGGAGCGGGTAAAAGAAGGAACGGCGATCATTGATAAATGCCGGGCAAAACTGGAACAAAAGGAATACAGAGCTGCAAAATTATATTATGATCTGGGCTACTACAAGGCAGCCGGTATTTCCTTCGCCAATTTATTGTTGGACTATCCCGACTCCGAGCAAGGCGACCGTTATAAATTCCTCTCTATAAAATCCTATTTTAAATATGCGGATAACAGCGTAATAGCTAAACAGAAAGAACGTTATCAAACCGTTGTCACCCAGTATTTGAATTTCGAAGATTTTTATCCAAACAGCTCCTATTTAAAGGAAGCAAAGACCTATTATACATCAGCAAAAGAAAGTATTCAATCCTTAGATCATGAGTCAATTAAAAAAAGCAGCAAGTAGTTCCATCAGCCCATTGGCGGTAACCCGTCACCTGACTGATATTAAAGCTAAAACCGGCAACCTGTATGAATCTATTGCCATTATTGCCAAGCGGTCGAACCAGATTAACCTGGCGATCCGGCAGGAACTGCATTCCAAATTAGAGGAATTTGTCAGCCATACCGATAACCTGGAGGAAATTCATGAAAACAAAGAGCAGATTGAAATCTCTCGTTTTTATGAACGCCAGCCCAACCCGGCGTTGTTAGCAACAGCTGAGTTTATGGAGGATAAAATATATTATCGGCACAGTGAAGAAGATAATTTGTATAGCTGAGCTCACCCGGCATACAAATAGAAGACCGAAGTCTTTTTAAAATTGTAACTTGAGGCGGCAAAATTTTTGCTGCCTTTTTTGTCATTTATGTTAAAGGGGAAAAATATAATAGTAGGGGTTACGGGCAGTATTGCCGCCTATAAAACTGCAGTTCTGGTTCGTCTTTTGGTCAGGCAGGGGGCGAAGGTGCAGGTAATTATGACAGAAGGAGCCCGGCAATTTATCCCCGAATTAACACTTTCTACGCTTTCCAAAAAGCCTGCTCTGCACTCACTTTCCGGAGCCGGAGAGTGGAACAACCATGTGAAGTTGGGCCGCAACGCCGATGCCCTGGTCATTGCCCCGGCAACAGCCAATACGCTGGCCAAAATGCGTCTTGGCCTGTGTGACAACCTGCTTCTTGCCACTTACCTTTCTGCCACCTGTCCGATATTTATAGCCCCGGCTATGGATGTAGATATGTGGAACCACCCGGCCACGAAACAGAACATAAAGGCACTGATTCAGAACGGCATTCACCTGATAGACGTTGAAAGCGGAGAGTTGGCAAGCGGCCTCTCAGGAGAAGGACGCATGGCAGAACCTGAACATCTTATTCAAAAATTAACCGACTTTTTCTCCACGGGGAAACCCTTGAAAGGTAAAAAAGCCTTGGTTACCGCAGGCCCTACCTACGAACCTATAGACCCGGTTCGCTTCATCGGCAACCATTCCAGTGGAAAAATGGGTATCGCGCTTGCAGAAGAATTGGTGTCACTCGGTGCAACCGTGAATCTGGTACTCGGTCCGGTATCTTTACATCCCCAAAACTCCTCCATAACAATACATCCGGTAAGGACGGCCCGCGAGATGCAAGAGGCCTGCCAGAAACTATTTTCCACTGCTGATCTGGCTATCCTTGCAGCAGCCGTTGCTGATTACAGACCGGCAGTTGTAGCAACCGAAAAAATAAAAAAGTCCGCCTCCTCCCTGGATATCCCTCTTGAAAAAAATCCTGATATTCTTAAAGAGTTGGGACAACACAAGAAAAAACATCAACTTCTGATGGGCTTTGCTCTTGAAACCGAGCAAGAAGAAAAAAATGCACTCAAAAAGCTGGAAGAAAAAAACCTGGATTTCATCGCCCTCAACTCCTTAAAAGATAAAGGAGCAGGATTTGGAACCGATACCAACAAAGTGACACTCTACAGCCGTTCGGGAGAAAAGTTTGAAATCCCTCTCCTCCCCAAACGCCAGGTAGCCCGGGCTATCCTCCAATCAATCATTTCTGTTTATGAAAAACACGATTAAAAGCCTGTTCATCATTGGGGCGCTAAGCATTGTTTTTTTCCATAACAAGGCAACTGCACAGGAATTGGATGCAGAGGTTGTGGTTACGCATAAAAAGATCAAAGGAGTAGATGCCGATGTCTTTAATAAAATGCAAAAAGCCATTCAGCAACTTTTGAACACCCAACGCTGGACTTCAAAAAATTATGGACGTACTGAAAGGATTGAGTGCCGGTTTCTGATTGACCTCCAAAAAGAAATTAACGATCAGGTATATAAGGCTTATATTACGGTACAATCTTCGCGCCCGGTTTATAATTCCACCTATCAAAGTACATTGTTAAACTTCAAAGACCAGGATGTTGTCTTTCGCTTTGAGCCTTTCCAGCCACTGGTTTTTAATGAAAACAGAATTAGCGGTCCGGATCAGCAGGTCTCCAATTTAACCGCTATTTTAGCTTATTATGCCTACCTGATCATCGGGCTTGACCAGGATTCTTTTTCGCCAAATGGCGGACACAAGGCCTTTGAGGAAGCTCAAAATGTAATCAACAATGCCCCCACAGGAAGAAATATCTCTGGCTGGAAAGCCTTTGACGGCACCTTTAATCGATATTGGATCATCGAAAATTTACTCAATGTAAGATACAAACGTTTCCATGAGGTATGGTACGATTATCATTTAAAAGGACTGGATGAAATGTACGAACATCCTGACCAGGGACGGCGTGCCATCGTGGAATGCCTGAATAAACTCAACTCTTTATATGCCAACAATCCCAATCTCATTATATTAAAAGTGTTTTTTACGGCCAAGGCAGATGAGCTGGCCGGTATTTTCTCAGAAGGCCCTACCCAGGAGCGAATGTCCGCCCTCAACTTGTTGTTAAAAATGGACCCTTCCAACAGCTCTCAATATAAGAAAAGCATCAAACAATGATCAGCGGCCTCAAAATAAAGCCTTTCCTGTTATTGGTATTCTGCCTGTTTTGGATATCCTGCTCTCAAAATGACCAGCTTCCGCACGGGATACTGCCAGTAAACCGGATGAGCGGAATCATGTTGGACCTTCAGATTGCCAAGGCTTACAATTACTCATTTATACCGGGGCAAGACACCCTGGATTATCCGGAGGACCGGGAAGAGCGGCTCAAAATCCTCTATCAGCAAATTTTTATTTTACATCATACCGATACGGCCCACTTCTTTAAAAGTTTCAGATACTATTCCACTCATCCGGACTGGCTCAAAAAAGTGTACGACCAGATGAAGGATTCCCTAAAACACAAGCAGGATGTTCAACAATTCCTGGTACAAAAAAACAGGAAAGAACAGGAGAAAAGATTGCATACAAAAGAAAATAATTGGAAAAAAGTATTTCAGACCTGGCATGCTTTTTCCGACAGCGTCTATCAGCAATGCAGCAGGCCGGGCTACCTGTCGGAATAGAATATCCCCCGCCAGCCAAAGTTTTCGGCCCCATTCTCTGCAGTTATCAACATCCTGTGTATAACCTCTTCCATAAAATAAGAACAACCTCATTATCTTGCACTTGTTCTGGTGTGGGGGAACAACTTGTTCCTCATGAAAAGGGAATCCGGTGTAACTCCGGAACTATCCCCGTAGCTGTGATCCTGGTTCTCAATTTGAATTTTTCGACCTCTTCAAGGGTCACTGTTTACCCGCCGGAGGCGGGAGATGGGAAGACCGGTTGAAAACAGGTAAGTCAGAAGACCTGCCAGTACTTATTTTAGAACGAGCGCTTTCGGAGGAAAAGTGGGTTTGTCAGGGCGGCAATTCCAGTTGCCGCAGTTGGCATTACTTATCTTTCTTCCCCACCTGAACTGAAATTTTTATAATAAATAAATGCTTATACTATGGGACTTTTTGAAAAGCGGATCAACTACAAACCCTTCGAGTATCCGGAGATACTCCAGTTTACCGAAGCCATCAATCGCTCTTTCTGGGTACATTCCGAAGTTGATTTTACTGCAGATACGCAAGACTTTCACTCTCATCTCACGGCTGCAGAACGAAATGCCGTCAAGAGAGCGCTGCTGGCCATTGCCCAGATTGAAGTAGCCGTTAAATCCTTTTGGGGAAACCTATATCATCATTTTCCTAAACCAGAATTAAACGGGTTGGGCAGTACCTTCGCAGAATGTGAATTTCGCCATTCCGAAGCGTATTCCCGGCTTCTGGAAGTGCTTGGGTACAATGATGAGTTCGAAAAACTGGTAGAAGTTCCCGTCATTAAAGAACGGATAGACTACCTCACCCGGGCACTGGCTCATACCAAATCCGAAGATAAAAGTAAATATGGAACAGCCCTGGTCTTATTTACCATTCTGATTGAGAATGTCTCCTTATTTAGTCAATTTGCTATCATTCTGGCCTTCCCCCGATTTAAAGGCTGGATGAAAAACGTGAGCAACATCATTTCCTGGACTTCTATAGACGAACAGGTGCACGCCAATGCCGGCATTTTTCTGATTAACAAAATCAAAGAGGAATATCCCGAAGCCCTGGGAGAAAAAGCAAGAGAGGATATTATTACTATGGTAAGGGAATCCATTGAAATTGAAGAACGCATCATCGACTGGATATTTGAAGCCGGGGAGCTGGACATCATCCACAAAAAAGACCTGAATAATTTTATCAAGTTCAGGGTAGATGAAAGCCTGGAAAAAATCGGATTGCCCGCTCAATTTCATGTTACCACAGAACAATACAAACCCATGATGTGGTTTGAGGAGGAAGTCTTTGCAAACAGCCTGGATGATTTCTTTGCAAAACGTCCTGTAGATTATACCAAACACGATAAAAGCATTACGGCTAACGACCTGTTTTAAATATTATACTTATGGAAACCATGTTTGCCACCGAGCCGGTAAGAGAAAAATACTGGTGGAAGAATGAAGAAAGTGAACAAAACCTGAACAGGGGATACCTGCTGAAAGGAGAAACTGTAGAAAAAGCCGTAGAACGGGTAAGTATGGCAGCTGCCCGACGATTGTACAAACCGGAGCTTGCAACTGCTTTTCAGGAAATGATTGAGCGGGGATGGATGAGCCTGAGTTCCCCTGTATGGGCCAACATGGGGACGGAACGTGGTCTCCCAATATCCTGCTTCAATGTTCATGTCCCGGATAATATTGAAGGCATCACCCATAAGCTGGGCGAAGTCATTATGCAGACCAAGCTGGGCGGCGGAACATCGGGCTACTTTGGAAAGCTACGTGGAAGAGGCAGCGCGGTCACCGACAATGGAAAGAGCAGTGGCGCCGTGAGTTTCATGCGGCTCTTTGATACCACCATGGACACTATTTCGCAGGGGGGGGTACGACGCGGCGCTTTTGCAGCCTACCTGGATATTGATCACCCGGACATCATGGAATTCCTGCAAATAAAAGAAATCGGGCACCCTATACAGAATCTCTTTTCCGGAGTATGTGTCCCCGATTACTGGATGCAGGAGATGATTGACGGCGATACAGAAAAAAGAAAAGTTTGGGCCCGGCTGTTGGAATGCAGACAACAAAAAGGACTGCCCTATATCTTCTTTACCGACAATGTGAATAAGAACAAACCACAGGTTTATAAAGACTTGAATTATACCATCAATGCAAGCAATCTCTGTTCCGAAATCATGCTGCCTTCTACCGAAGATGAATCTTTTATCTGCTGCCTTTCCTCTATGAACCTGGAAATGTACGATGAATGGAAGCATTCCGATGCCGTTAAGCTGGCCATCTATTTCCTGGATGCCGTATTGCAGGAATTCATTTCTAAAACAGAAGGTAATTATTACCTGGCCAATGCCCATCGTTTTGCAAAAAGGCACCGGGCACTGGGACTGGGAGCCCTCGGCTGGCACTCTTATCTCCAAAAAAACAGAATCCCTTTTGAAGGAATAGAAGCAAAGCAACTGACCAATCAGATTTTTTCTGAAATAAAAAATTCTGCAGATAAAGCCACTTGTGAATTAGCCAACATTTATGGCGAAGCCCCCCTCCTAAAAGGATATGGCCGCCGAAATACAACCCTGATGGCCATTGCTCCTACTACCTCATCTTCCGCTATACTGGGACAAACGTCTCCCGGCATAGAGCCGCTGAGCAGCAATTACTACAAAGCCGGGCTATCCAAGGGAAATTTCATCCGGCAGAATAAATACCTCAAAGCGCTGCTGGTTGAAAAAGGAATGGACAATGAAGATACCTGGCGCAGCATCATGCTCAATCAGGGAAGCGTGCAACACCTGGAGGGATTAACCGCGAAGGAAAAACTGGTCTTCAAGACCTTTAAAGAAATCAGCCAATTGGAGATCATTCAACAAGCGGCAATTCGTCAAAAATATGTGGACCAGTCTCAAAGCCTGAACCTGAACATTCCTTCGAGCCTGCCTATTAAAGAAGTAAACAAACTGATTATTGAAGCCTGGAAACTGGGAGTTAAAACCCTGTATTATCAACGAAGCCAAAGTGTTTCCAAAGAACTGGTGGCCAGCCTGGTCGTCTGCAGAAGTTGTGAAGGATAAAGGGTAGTTACTGATATTGTACGTACACTGGTTTCGGGTGTAATTCCAATACTTCTTTGGGGTTCATTATCCTGTGGTTACCGGCATTGTCATTCTTAAAGAATAGTTTGATGCCGGCATATTCTACAGGCTCTTTGTAGATAAAACTGCGATAAGCATCTTTTTTCAAGGCCTGTGCCCCAAATCCATCCATGTTCATGATAATCTGAACCTGAGAAGCCAGTTTAATTTTTTGATAATTGGTCACCATTCCCTGCGTGAAACGATGTACTATTAATAATTTAGGAGGAATATTGTTTTCTTCAACGAGACCTTTGAGATAGTTCACACAAAAATTGATATCTGCTGCATCCATAGTGCCGATTCTCTTTCCCGGTACCGATCCTCTTTTCATGGAAAATTCGGGATCGACTGCCAGGTGAACATTAGGCATTTTCAGATATTTTTCAAAATAAGGGACTTCTTTTTCCACAGTGCTGTGCCCTACCTGGATATCCAAAATAACAATTGCTTCTATTTTCTTAGCCATATTCAGAACGCTGTCCAACATCCATTCAGGCATACGCTGACGGTACAGGCTGTCTCTGGTCGGCACGCCCTGGCCGGTAACAGCAATTAATTCAAGGGCGGGAATAACTTTAACAGAACTGTCCGCGGCCTGCCACTCATCTACTTTTTGTTGCAACCTTGACAAAACCTCTGCCGGTCCATATTCCCCCAATATGCCCATCCTTCTGGAATACAGGTTCCCGTAAAATGCAACAATCCGATGCGCAGGAAGCAGAGAACCCCGCAAAAGTTCAGGACTCTTTACCGGCCACAGTTTTTCCTCACTAAGGGCAGTGTCTCCTTCAACCGGGTTGCTCCTTCTTTCTGCCAGGCTGGTATCCGCAGAAACATCCAGCTCTGCAGTATCCTCCTTTTCTTCAACCTCCTTCTGATGAGCAAGAGAATCAAGATTAGCTATTTCATTAGAGGCCGCCGCAGAGTACCTGCTGATTTCAGGTGCCTTTGATTTTTCAGGAAAAATATATTGACTGGAAATTACAAATGCCAAACATATAATAATAATACCACATATCCATCGTAACATACTTCTCGTTTATATCCAATTCTCCATTAAAAATCCAAAGATAAAGATTAAAAACCACCATTCGCCTAAAAGTCAAAAATATGGGATATTTGTCATCAAAATTTTGAAAATGTTACAGATTAAAACTCTTTTTATTACTCTCTTATGTCTCTTTGTTACTGCTCTGGCAATAGCACAGCAGCCTTACGTGCATGTAATTCACCCCTATAAAACAGTTATCAAGACCACCAAATCCAGAAATTATCTGAGTGGAAATACCTGTAAAGGATGTACCTTATTCATTGATGGGAAAAAAATAAAAGTCTATCCAACGGGGGCTTTTGCCGTAGAACTCAACTTAAAAGAAGGAGACTCTACGGTAACATTAACAAGTACAAATGCCTCCGGGATAACAAAGACTAAAAAGTTAGCTTTTCAGTATCATCTGCCTCCAACACAAAAACCAGTAAAGGATTTTCAAATTGTATCGGTAAATATGCAGCCTTCCCGAAACAGTTGGGTCATGCCCGGCGATAGGATTCAATTTAAAATAAAAGCACAACCTGGAAACGAAATTTCTATTGGCAATAAAATAGACCTCTACGAACTACCGGCAGGTCAAACAAATGGGATAGCCGGAACCTACCAGGGTACTCACCTGGTAACAGCTCATGATCCGCTTTTAAACAAGAATCTGCTCATAAAAATGAAAAACCGTGACAATAAAACTTCTACACGTTCTCTGGCGCCAAAAATCAGGGTGCTTGATCCGGCAACACCGATTATTGGGAAAACATCAGGTGCATTTCCATACCTGGAGTTTGGCAAAGGTACTGACCGCCTCGGGGGTGCAAAAATAAACTATCTTGATACCGCAGTTTTGTTACACATTACGGGCTTGTTTGATGGCAAATACCGGGTTGAGTTAGCCCCTGGTCGCCATGCTTATATCCCTGAAAGGAGTGTAACGCTTTTATCTAAAGGTGTCTTTATTCCAAATTCTTTAAGTCATAGCTGGCGGGTATGGGGGGATGATAAATTTGATTACGTATCTATTAGTCTGAATAAAAAATTACCTTATACCACTTATCAACAAATAAACCCCTCGCGTATTGTAATAGATATTTATGGTGCTACAGCCAATTCCAACTGGATAACGCAATTGCAGAGCGCCAAAGAGATTAAAAATGTCTGGTATGAACAAGTTTCCGATGGAATACTCAGAGCAACGATAGAATTGAAACATCCACAACATTGGGGATACCACATTGCTTATCAGGAAAATCAGCTAACCATAAAAGTAAAACGGCAACCCCGGAATTTATCACTTTCTCATCTGTCTATCGCCATTGATGCCGGGCATGGAGGAAGCAACAGGGGAGCACAGGGACCTACGGGAGTTTTTGAAAAAACACTTACGTTACAAATTTCTAAAAAATTAAAAGGCCTCCTTGAAAAAGCAGGAACCAGAGTAATTATGACCCGGACGACAGACAAGTCGGAAAGCATGATAGAAAGGAGAACTTTCCTCGAAAAAGAAAACCCTGATCTTCTCGTGAGCATACACCTCAACTCCTCCGCCGACCCTATCCATATTAGCGGCACAAGCACCTATTACCGGTATATTGGCTTCCGTCCGCTCAGCCGGGCCATACTCACACACATGCTCGGGCTGGGGCTGGCGGATTTTGGAAATATAGGCCGTTTTAACTTTGCATTAAACGGACCTACAGAATATCCGAATGCTTTAGTAGAAACCCTCTTCATCAGCAACCCTGCAGACGAAATGAAAGCTTTAAATCCGGCATTTCAGCAAAGAATTGCCGAAGCTATAAAAGCAGGAATACAGGATTTCCTAAAGCAGGCCAAACAGAATAATCAATAAAACCTATTTAATCTCTCAATACTTCTGCCGCCTTCATCATGTTTTCCAAAGCAGCTTTCGTTTCCGTCCATTTACGGGTTTTCAAACCACAGTCCGGATTTACCCACAACTGTTCCCGTGGGATCACCTTCATGGCTTTTTGAAGCAGCCCGGTCATCTCGTCCCTGGAAGGAATACGCGGGGAGTGAATATCATAAACGCCGGGGCCGATGTCATTGGGATAGTTGAAATCGGCAAAAGCATCTAACAATTCCATTTGGGAGCGGCTGGTTTCAATGGTAATAACATCAGCATCCATTTGTGCAATGTTTTGAATAATATCATTAAACTCCGAATAACACATGTGTGTATGAATCTGTGTTTCATCTCTCACTCCGGAGGAGGTCACTTTAAAAGCCTTCACGGCCCAGTCTAAGTAACCGGCCCAATCTTCTTTATTCAGCGGAAGGCCTTCCCGCAAAGCCGGTTCATCTATCTGGATCACTTTAATTCCCGCTTTCTCCAAATCCACCACCTCATCGCGTATGGCAAAGGCTATTTGCATGCAGGTCTCACTGCGGGGCTGGTCATTTCTTACAAAACTCCATTGCAGAATAGTCACCGGACCGGTAAGCATCCCTTTAACGGGTTTTTTAGTTAATGATTGGGCATACTTTGTATAATAAACCGTCATGGCGCTTTTCCTGCTCACATCTCCTACAATAATCGGCGGCTTTACACATCGGCTGCCATAACTTTGTACCCAGCCAAATTTGGTAAACACAAAACCTTCCAGTTGTTCCCCAAAATACTCTACCATGTCGTTACGTTCAAACTCTCCATGTACGGGAACATCAATACCAATTTCTTCCTGCCACCGGATGGCTTTTGTAATTTCCTCTTTTAGCAATGCATCGTATTCTTCATTGGTCAGGTTCCCCTTCTTCCATTCCGACCGCCATTTCCTGATATCCTTTGTCTGTGGGAAAGAACCGATGGTTGTTGTTGGAAACAAAGGCAAATGTAAACCAGCCTGTTGCTTTTTCTTCCTTTCTACAAAAGTGCTTTTTCGATGGATATCATTCTCTGATAAATTCTTTACACGGTCCTTCACCTCCTGCTTATGGACTTTCTGAGAATTTTTCCGGCTTTGAATGGCCTTTTTGTTCTCCTCCAGTTGCTCCAGCGCAGCCTTTGAAGGAGCAGCCGAAGCCAAGTCGGCAAGAATTGCTACTTCTCCAATTTTTTGCCGGGCAAAAGCCAGCCAATTTTTTACTTCCGCAGGCAGGCTCTGCTCTTCTGTTTCTAACTCCAGATCACAAGGTACATGAAGCAGAGAACATGAAGGCGCTATCCAGACTTTCTCTTCTCCCAGCTTTTGAACGGCTTTTTTAATAGTTTCCAGAGAATGGCTAAAATCATTTTTCCATACATTTCTTCCATCTACAATCCCCAGAGATAAATTCTTATTGTGCTGTACAAAGTCTGTTTGTAAAATTTTTTCCAGCTGACCGGGGCAACGTACCAGATCCAAATGCAACGTTTGAACGGGTAATTTCAGTACCGTCTCCAGGTTTTCACCATAGCAGCCAAAATAACCGGCTAATATAAAGTGCAATTCGGGGAAATGTTCTTCAATTTCAGAATATACTTTTTGGTAAACCGCTCTTTCATGATCATTCAGATCCAATACTAAACAAGGTTCATCCAATTGAATATATTTTGCACCCTCTTCTTTTAATTTATTAAGAATTCTATAATAAACCGGCAAAAGACGATCTATCAGAGCTAACCGATCAAAGCCTGATTCTTTTTCTTTTCCCAATAACAAAAATGAGACCGGGCCCAGTAGCACGGGTTTCGCCTGAATATTGTTTTGCTTTGCTTCACGAAATTCCGTTATAACTTTCTCTGAGAACAAATCAAATTGCTGATCTGCGGTAAATTCAGGAACAATATAATGGTAGTTGGTATCAAACCATTTGGTCATTTCCATGGCTGTGATATCATACCCTTCTTCCTGGTATCCTCTTGCCATTGCAAAATACAAGTCTGTTTCTGCAGGTTTTTCCTTTTCCTTAAATTCATGAAAACGTTCAGGGATGGCGCCTGTCATTAGAATAACATCCAGTACCTGATCATAAAAAGAAAAGTCATTGCAGGGAATAAGATCCATGCCGGCCTCTTTTTGTAACTGCCAATTGTAATGGCGGATATCTTTTGCTGTTTGCTGAAGTTCAGCAAGATCTATCTTTCCGGACCAATATTTTTCTTCAGCTTTCTTAAGTTGTCTTTTGTCTCCGATTCTTGGATAGCCTAAATTATGTGTCAGCATTTTGTCAATATTTATTACAGAAGAGAAAATAAAATTAATCTGCGAAGATAAGTCTTTGTATAGTATTCCCCAACGTGATACCCTTTGAATTTCCCAATCTCGTAAATGGAAAATACAACTTACTTGAAAGCCTAAGACAATAATAAATCTTATAAACTTTTCCCATAATTCTATAACATCCTGTTATCTCGCCTATCGTAATTTTGTGTTTTAACAAAACAGAGATGAAACATACTTATCAAATACAGGGAATGAGTTGCAACAGATGCCGGGATCATGTAGAAGATGCTTTAAGTAAAGTTAAGGGGGTGGACAAGGTTTCTGTGGATTTGCAGCAGGCGAAAGCTACGGTAGAAATGGGAAAGCATGTCCCTATTAAACAATTACAGAAAGCACTTGCTGACAGCCATTACGAGTTATTGCCGCTTAGCGGTCAAACTAAAGATCGCCACCATCAACAAACTCCTAACCATAAAGAGAGAAGTTACAAGAAAGACCAAAGTCCGGAAGCTACCCCGGCTTCTTCACAGAGCGGAAAGGGAGTCTTTTATTGTCCCATGCATTGCGAAGGCGATAAGACTTATGACAAGCCCGGAGATTGCCCTGTATGTGGAATGGACCTGGTACCTATGGAACCCAAACAGGAAGAGGATGAAAATTCTACATACAAAAGATTATTAAAGAAATTTAAGATAGCCGTGGCTTTCACACTGCCCATTTTCCTCATTGCCATGTCGGACATGGTTCCCAACAATCCATTGTACAAGATAATGGAGTTAAAGTATTGGAATTGGGTGGAGTTGGCCTTGTCTATTCCAGTCGTTTTTTATGCCACCTGGATGTTTTTTGAAAGAGCCTGGCGTTCCATCATTACCTGGCATCTGAATATGTTTACCCTTATCGGAATTGGCGCCGAAGTAGCCTGGCTGTTTAGCCTGTTGGCCCTGCTCTTTCCGTCTTTTTTTCCTGATGAATTTAAGATGGACGGGACAGTACATGTTTATTTTGAATCGGCCACCGTGATCCTTACTTTAGTCTTACTGGGTCAACTGTTGGAAGCCCGGGCCCACAGAAAGACCAATGCGGCAATTAAAGAACTGATGAAGCTGGCTCCCAATGTGGCCACCCGGATTATAAACGGGAAAGAGCAGGAGGTGGCTGTAGAAGAGATTCAAAAAGGGGATTTACTGCGGGTAAAGCCCGGAGAGAAAATCCCGGTAGATGGCAGCATCAAAGAAGGAGAAACGCATATAAATGAATCTATGATTACCGGAGAACCTGTTCCGGTAGATAAAAAGAAGGGCGATACAGTAAAATCCGGAACCATCAATGGCAACAAAACCTTTGTTATGACAGCTGAAAAGGTAGGTTCAGAGACCACCCTGGCCCGGATCATAGAAATGGTCAACACGGCCAGCCGTTCCAGGGCGCCAATACAGAACCTGGCTGATAAGATTTCAGGCTATTTTGTGCCTATTGTTGTAATCATAGCGGTTCTTACCTTTTTTATCTGGAGCCTTTGGGGGCCTGCTCCTGCACAGGTATATGCTTTGGTGAATGCCGTAGCCGTACTCATTATTGCCTGCCCTTGTGCACTTGGCCTGGCTACCCCCATGTCTGTAATGGTAGGAGTCGGCAAGGGGGCCCAATTGGGCGTTTTGGTAAAAAACGCAGAAGCATTGGAGAAAATGCACGAAGTTAATATGGTGATTATTGACAAGACAGGAACCGTTACAGAAGGAAAACCTTCTGTTGAAAAAGTAGTTTCCGTTCACCCGGATTTCCAGGAGAAAGATATTCTACAAAAAATAGTATCCCTGAACAGCAGCAGCGAACATCCACTGGCACAGGCAACTTTGGCATTTGGAAAAGAAAAAAAAATTCAACCTAAGAAAATAGTTCAATTTGAAGCTGTAACCGGGAAAGGCGTTACCGGTCTGTTGGAGAATAAAAAACTGGCTCTGGGAAATAACCGCCTGATGGAGCAGCAGGGTATTCCCATTCCCGAAAAAGTACAGAAGCAGATAGAAGAAGCGCAACAGAAAGGAAAGACCGTTTCTATACTGTCTGAAGAGGAGCAGGCGTTGGGCTATGTCGTCATCTCTGATAAAATAAAAACAACTGCAAAAGAGGCCATTCAAAAACTGCAGCAGGATGGCGCAGCGGTGTGGATGTTTACCGGAGACAATGAAAACACAGCCAGAGCGGTAAGTGACACCTTGGGGTTAGATGGTTTCAAAGCCGGAATGTTACCGCAGGATAAACTGGAAGCCGTAAAGGAATTTCAACGACAGGGAAAAAAAGTAGCCATGGCCGGCGACGGCATCAATGATGCCCCGGCACTGACACAGGCTGATGTAGGAATAGCCATGGGAACAGGAACGGATGTGGCCATCGAAAGTGCAGCAATAACCCTGGTGGAGGGCGACCTTCGAGGGATAACAAAAGCCCGTATGCTCAGCGACAAGGTACTGCAAAATATCAAGCAGAATCTTTGGTTTGCATTAGGATACAATACCCTTGGTATTCCGATTGCTGCGGGGCTGTTATTCCCGGTTTTGGGTTTATTGCTTTCTCCTATGATTGCGGCTTTGGCTATGAGTTTTAGCTCCGTATCGGTTATTACCAATTCACTTCGGCTGCGGAAAGTAACCTTATGAGGAAGTTATTCTGCAAAAAAACTTAATTTTGAGTATCCACCTACATGAATTAACAGGGCCAAGGCCAACTTCCTACCCCGGCCCTTGCAATGTTTGCGGAATTGTTAGTGATTTTTTAAACTCACATACTATAAGGACATGAGACATTTAAGTTTATGGGTTCTGATATTATGGTCTCCAACAGCTTTTTCAATGAGCGGTCAGCCCAGCAGGACTCCTGCTTTGCCAATGGAAACCAGCCAATCTTTACCGACTTACCAATCTCCAACTATCAATGATTCTGCCTCTGTCGCCTTTCAGGAATTCCACAATACCGGAACGCTGCAAGACTTTCCACGTTTGCATCCGTTAATTGTTCATTTCCCAATTGTGTTTATTATTTTAGCCTTTCTGGTACAGATCATTTCTTTTTTTGTGTTTAGGCGGGCGCTTAGCTGGGTTACCCTTTTTCTGATTGTACTTGGATTTATTGGTGCTTATGTGGCTACCAATATATTGCATGGGGGAGACCCAAACCTCCCGACCTTAAGCCCGATAGCCCGGGCTACCTTCGAGAAGCATGAGCTATACGCACATCTGACAGAATGGTTCAGCGGCATTGCTGCCCTGGTTAAAATATTGAGTCATTTTGCTTTCAAACGAAAGCTGTGGACTGAAATTATTGCCATCGTTCTGATGGCCGCCGCAGTATATACAATTACAATTACAGGCGACATGGGAGCGCGGTTGGTCCACATTGATGCAATAGGTGTTCAATACAACCGAATTCCCCTGCAGGATACCGATTGATTAATCGGGTTTAGATACTTTGCCAAAATGCATACAGGAAGAGCGATATCAAATACTCATCGGAATCCGGCAGCTATATTTCTCTGGACCGAATACCACAGGGTTTCTACTCCTTCAAAACCAGCCAAATGCATGCAAATGTTTAGTTGTATTCCGGAATTGGAGAAAGGTTCAACAGGTGATTTGTTTTGAATTCATTTATCGTTTCTATGAAGAACTCTGCTTAATTTTAACTCTCGAAGCTAAAGTACGGCAAGAAAAGCGTAAATAAATATGTAGGGCTACATTCTAAGTGCTACGAACCAAAACAGAAAATTGAAGATTGACAAGAATTCTTACAAATAATTATTTCTTATGAATATTAAAAAACTCATTAGCATTTTATCCTTTCTCATTATTATTTCGACTTTTCTTGTAACGCAATCCTTTGGGCAAAAAAGATTTGCAAACTTGCCAGCATCAAAGGATAGTTCGTATGCCAGGGAAGCCAGGGCGAAGATAGATGAAGATATCCATATCAATCCGAATCCAAACAAAAGGGAATTTTCAATGTGGGATACTGACGGTTATTATATTATTGTAACAGAATATCACGAATATGAAGGATAAAAATAAATATTACAACAACATTTTTCAAACCTTTAAACCTGAAGGGTTCCACACGATAAACGTCTATCTATTTGTGGACAATCCTAAAACCTTAATAGCCTTTCTCAAAAATGCATTTTATGCTGAAGAAATAAACAGGTCATTAATGCCCAATGGAGACGTTGCCAACGTGATTTTAAAAATAGGGGATTCGTGTTTTATGATAAGCCAGGCAAGAGGCGAATTTTTGGGGATGAAAACAGCATTATATCTTTACGTCGATGACGTGGAAATGATGCACAAAAGAGCCTTAGAGTCTGGAGCAAAATTATCATTTGAACCTGATGATATGCCCTATGGAGACAGACAATCAGGAGTCATTGACCCTTGTGGAAATTATTGGTGGATTTCAAAACGACAGGAAAAGAAAGGATACCACGAGTAACCTTAATAAATGTGAAAAAAGGAATAGCGGAATCCCATTACAGAAATAGAAGGAGCATACAAAGCAGAAAAGAGTTTAAAAAGAGGCTCTAAAGTACAGCTACCAAAACTGTTGCCGGCAATCCAGGACGAGTCTAACTGTGCCTAAAAAGAATTCCCTTATCTTTGCCTTGATGAAAGGGCTGTTTTTTATATTGATATTGGTTATTGTCAGCAGTTTCTTCCTGCCAGACAGGGCTGCAGCCTGTGATACAGGAGGTCATGATGCAGAAATGGCCTGTTGTGAAACGGGACTTCATGGGAAGCAGCCAACAGATTATATTTCCTGTGCTATTCATTTGCCAGACAAGGCCGCCGGCCAACATCATGGGCCCTGTGATGGCGGATGTTCCTCAACTGGTTGCCATTGTCCGGTTACTGCGCTATCACTGACACTGCTCCAGGGAAACAAACATGATCTGCCCCTTGTGAATTTTAAATCTCATTTACCTTTTTATACCGCTCCCGGAATCTCTTCCGGCTACTTATCCATCTGGCGTCCGCCCAAGATTGATTGACTTCTTAATATTGTCATTTGCTTTTAGGCTTACAAATTATTGTAAACCTGGTGTTATCTTTTTATCATCAATAGAATGCTGTGATTATTCGCTTCATTAATATCATCTGCGTTCATCTCTGTATATTCTATCTCAAGTTATTATGAAAAAGCTATTTCTTGTTACCAGCCTGATTCTTTTATTTTACGCTGGTTTTGCCCAACAATCTGCTATTGAATTTAAACACGGCAACAACAAAAAATATACGCCTTATCATGGTTTTGCCGCTCCCGTAGCACAACCCACTGCCTTAGATGCTCCGGTTACGGGCCCCATTTCTAATTTGGAAAAAAATCTGGCCACCCAACCCGTCAAAGGAGCAAATTCAGGCCATCATTTCCCCGAGGGCACAGCCGGTGTAAAAACTGTTCGCTACGATCTGTATGTTACGGATACCATGGTAAATTATACCGGTAAAAAAAGACATGCCATCGCGGTAAACGGCAACCTGCCGGCTCCCACGCTTGCATTTACTATCGGCGATACCGCTCTGATTTATATTCATAACCTGGCCGATCAGCCCACATCCGTTCATTGGCATGGAGTTCAGCTTCCCAACCGAATGGATGGGGTTCCTTTCCTCACTCAGCAACCCATCCCTCCCCATACGACTTATATTTACAAATTTCCGGTGGTGCAATCGGGTACTTACTGGTACCATAGTCATTTTTCACTTCAGGAACAGGTCGGTTTATACGGCGCCCTGATCTTTAACAAAAGAACTGAACCGGATATTCCCACCATACCTGTCGTACTAAGCGATTGGAGTGATATGAAACCTAAGGAAATCGACCGCATGTTGCACACGGGAAATGACTGGTTCAGCATAAAAAAACATGCGGTGCAAAGCTATTGGGAAGCATTAAAAGCCGGTAAAACCGGCGTAAAATTGGGCAATGAATGGAAAAGAATGGAAGCTATGGATGTGAGTGATGTATATTACGAACGTTTCCTTTTAAACGGAGATACCTCCCAGGTTTTTTCTCAATTTAAAGCAGGGGATAAAGTTCGTCTGCGAGTTGTAAATGGAGCCTCTTCCTCTTATTTTTGGTTAACCTATAGTGGCGGAAAAATAACGGTAGTGGCTAATGATGGAAATGATGTACAGGCAGTGGAGGTGGACCGCTTGTTAATAGCGCCCTCAGAAACGTATGATCTTGTGGTAACCATTCCTGAAAACATGCAGTACGAACTCCTGGCCACCGCGGAAGACCGGAGCGGTTCTGCTACCCTGTGGCTGGGCAGTGGCATGAAAATGCCGGCTCCTCTGTTACCCAAATTAAAATACTTCGCCGGAATGAAGATGATGAACAAAATGATGAAAATGAATGGCGACATGAAACCAATGGGCATGTACATGAGCCTGCAGACGATGGACATGAACAGCGTAATGTACCCCGAACTGGAACAGACCGGAACCGAAAAGCATACAATGAAAGGTATGGAAGGCATGCCGCACCACCCTGATCCAGCAAAAGAAGAATCCTTCGTTTGCCCCATGCACCCTGAAGTGACAAGCCATCAGCCCGGCCACTGTCCCAAATGTGGGATGAAGTTGGTAGAAAAATATCCAAAAGACGGGAAAACCAAGTCCGGCAGCCCCCTCACCTTAAACTACAATATGTTGAAAGCGACAAGGACCACCGCCTTACCGAAGGGGCCCTGGAAAACACTGCATTTTGAACTAACCGGGAATATGAACCGGTATGTATGGACGTTGAACAATAAAACCGTTTCCGAAAGTGATAAGATCCGGATTAAAAGAGGCGAAAACCTTCGCATCATTTTGTATAACAATTCTATGATGCGCCACCCGATGCACCTGCATGGACATGATTTTCGACTGCTGAATCAATATGGCGCTTTTTCTCCCTTAAAAAATGTAGTGGACATCATGCCGATGGAGACAGACACCCTTGAGTTTCATGCTTCCGAAAGCGGGGACTGGTTTTTTCACTGTCACATCCTATACCACATGATGGCAGGCATGGGCCGGATTTTTAGTTATCAGGACAGCCCTGCCAATCCGGAAATCCCCGATCCTGAAAAAGATTACAAGATGTTAAAGAGGGAAGACCGGATGTTTCACCTGCGCTTCCAGAATGATTTTGCTACCAACGGAAACGATGGCAGTTTAAACTATGCCAACACTCGCTGGGGATTTCAGGCAGAATGGCGACTGGGATACAATGACCACTCCGGCTATGAAATAGAAACCCACTTCGGCAGATATCTGGGTAAAATGCAATGGCTGTTTCCCTATGTAGGGATTGACTGGCGATACCGAAAACATTCTTCTTTCGAAAAAAGTCTGTTTGGACAAAAAGACACTAAGGATGACCGGAAAGTACTTCACCTGGGTGTGGAATATACCCTGCCATGGCTGATCGTTGCTGATCTTAGTATTGATCATACCGGGTACGTTCGAATGCAGCTTAAACGAGAAGATATCCCTCTGAGCCCGCGGTTACGAGCCTCTTTCATGGTTAATACGGATCGGGAATACGCAATAGGCGGAAGGTATATCCTGACAAAGATTTTTTCCCTGTCAACCCATTATGATAGCGACATGGGCTGGGGGGCAGGCGTGACGGTGTCATATTGATATTCGAGTCAATTCTATAATAATACATGCAAATAATCAGCTGTGCTTTTAAGATTATTTTGATATAAGCTATCCAATACTTTGTATTCGTCCAAATTAGGTCTTTTCTTATTTAGGACCATTTCACGGAAAGCCAGGATCGCCTTATGAGGATTGAAGTCTATAATATCTGTTAAAAAACCATCAGCACTCTGGGCTCCCAACCCAAAAGAACGAAGATATCTTTTTGGGAAATCTTTTAAGTTATTGGTGATGATAACATCAGCATTTATTTTAATGGCCGCTGCCAAAACATGACGATCTTTAGGATCTGGCAACTTAAGGAGCTTAATAATGCCTTTATAATTTTTCACCAGTGCTTCGGGGAAAGCCAAATTTGCTTTTTGAACACGCTTTAATGCTTCTTCTGTTGGCACCCCTTTCCTTTCCATAACTTCCATCCATTCATCAAAAATGTGTTCACTCCATTTTGGAATATAAAGTTCATAATATGCAAACCAGAATAATAAATCCCGGACAATAATAGGGTAAATGACATTAGTATCAAGAACTGCTATATAGTTAACGCTATGAATCATATAATCCGATTTCTTCATCGGAGACCATCATATCAATGAGATGCTTTTTCTGCTCCTCTTTCATCTTTCGTTTATACTTCAGAATATCCTCAAATTTAACCCGTCTGTGTTTACCTACCTTTATGAATGGGATTCGTCCTCCGTCTAATAATTTCACTAAATAAGGCCTTGAGCAACCGAGTATTTCTGCTCCCTGCTGGGTGGAAATTTCCGCAGCCACAGGTATGATTGAAATTTCTTTTCCTCCACTCATCGCTTTTAAAATATCGACTAAAAGCAGCAATGCCCTCTTTGGAATTTCTATTTTGTCATTAGTTTTGCCTATTTCTATCTCTGTTTTCTCAGAATCTATTGTAGATAGGACAGCCTCTAAGGCTGATAAAGATTCCATTGCGGCTTTTTGCTCTGTATTCGTGGGGTGATATGGTTGATTTATAACGCCCATAATTCTGCTTTATAAAAAGCAAATTTAATCGAAATAAACGAAAATTACAAATAACAGAACGTTAAATTAGGCAATAATAGTACAATTTCACTAAGATTGAAACAGAAATAAAAGCACATCTCAGCCCGGCCATTTCCCGACAATGGGAATCCGTTTTCCTTCACCAAAAGCCTTTCCGGATACACGAAGTATCGGGCAAAATTGATGCCGTTTGTATTCCACGGAATAAAAGAGTTTAAATATCCGTTGAACGGTCTCTTTTTCATAAGTACCGGAAGCCAGGATATCTCGCATTCCCCTGCCCTGTTCAATATGTTCATACAAAACAGAATCCAGTGTTTCATAATCAGGAAGGCTGTCGCTGTCTTTTTGTCCGGGGCGCAATTCTGCGGAAGGAGATTTCGAAAGTATATTTTCAGGAATCAGTTCTCCCTGCCCGTTAATATAGCGGGCCAGGGCATAAACCTGTGTTTTATACACATCCCCCAAAATACTAAGCCCTCCGGCCAGATCTCCATAGAGGGTGCCATATCCCACAGAAAGCTCACTCTTGTTAGAGGTGTTCAACAAGATATATCCGAATTTATTGGCCATTGCCATCAACAGGCTGGCCCGTATCCTGGCCTGAAGATTTTCTTCTGCTACGTTAAAAGGCATCGTTTTAAACTGGGGTTTTAAAGTTTTAATAGAAGCATTATATATTTTTTCAATCGGAATAACTTCATACGGTTGTCCTAAATTTTTAGATAACTGAACCGCATCTTCCACCGAATGCGTACTCGAAAAAGGAGAAGGCAGCATCACCGCATACACATTTTCAGGACCCAATGCGGCACAGGCTAACGACAAAGCTACAGCGCTGTCAATTCCACCGGAAGAACCCAGGATGGCTCTCGAGAAATGAAGCTTATCAAAATAATCACTAATACCCATAACCAAGGCCTGATAAATACGATCAATATTCCGTTCGGCATTATACGGCAAACCGGCAATCTGCCTCCGGGTATCCATCGGCAGGTTTCCCGTAGCCGGATGTAAAGAGGCTACTCCGTCTGCCCTTTCCGTTATTTCACTAAATTTTTCGTTTTGATTTACTCCCTCATTAAAATCACTCAAACTAATCCCCTCTATAGCCTCCTCAAAATAAGGAAGCTCTTTTTGGATATTCCCTTTTGCATCCATAATAACAGACCCTCCATCAAATCCAATTCCGGTCTGTGTGCCTACCGTGTTACAATAGAATAATGGAAGTCTATATTTACTCACATTTTTCTTAATAATATCCAGTCGCTTTTCTCTTTGGTCATAATCAAAAGGAGAAGCAGAAATATTGATCATTATATCCGGCTGCTCCTTCATCATTTCATCCATCGGACAAAAGCGGTAAAGATTGTCATCATTCAGGCTCCAGATATCCTCACAAATCGTCAAAGCCAGTCTTTTCCCCTTAAATTCTACAACCTTCCAATCAAAAGCCGGCTCGAAATAACGGCATTCATCAAAAATATCATAGGTAGGAAGGCAGGACTTGTGCGCTATATGTTTTATTTTTCCTTTGAACAAAAGATAAGCGCTATTCAACAAATCTTTTCCCCGGGCTTCCGGATTGCGATAAGGCGCCCCTAAGACGACTCCTATATCGTCCGTATATTTTTGGATTCTTTCAATAGCTGACTCACAACGGTCAATGAAGTCCTCAAATTCTAAAAAATCCTGTACCGGATAACCGCAAACACTAAGTTCAGAAAAAATGACAAGGTCGGCCTGTTGGTTTCTGGCAGCTTCTATACCTGAGATTATTTTTTCTGTATTCCCGCTGATATCCCCTATTGTATAATTTTGTTGTGCTAAAAAGATGTGCATATTATTATGATCTTATCTTACAAAGATACAAGGTCGGAGTGAATTTCAATATGTTCTATTAACTGTCAGCTCACCCGATTTTCTTCCATCAGTAGCGTAATCGCATGTTCCATGGAACCGGCAGGGGTTATCCTTCCGGCATTCACAAAAAATATCTCATCTGCATTTTCAATGGTGTTCAGGCGATGGGCAATGATGACTTTTGTGGCTTCCCCTGGCAATTTTTGTAAAACACTTTCTAACAGCTGCTCAGTAACCGTGTCAATATTAGCTGTCGCTTCATCCAGAATCAGGATTTCAGGTTCTCTTAATACTGCTCTTATAAAGGCAATCAACTGCTTTTGACCCAGACTTAATCCCCCCCCTGATGATCCCACTTTTGTTTCTAATCCACCATCAAAGCTATTCATTAAAACATCCAGATGAACCTCTACCAGTTTTTTATTCACGGCCTCATCCGTTAATCCTTCATATTTTTCATTCCCATAGAGGATATTTTCTTTCAAAGTACCGGTAAAAAGGAAGGGCTCCTGAAGGATAAATCCAATCTTTTCACTTCTTTCTTTATCCGAAAAAGAGCGTATGTCTTTCCCTTCTAAAAACACGGTTCCTTTCACGGGATCATATAACCTGGAAATAAGGGCGGCGCTGGTGGATTTACCTCCCCCGGTAGGCCCGATAAAAGCATAAGTTTTCCCTTTTAACAGGTCAAAATTCACTTCTTCCAGTACATTGTGGCTGTTGTAATAATTAAAATAAACTTCCCTGAAGGACAGCAGGGTTTGGGTTTCCAGTTTTTGTCGTTCTTTTATTATTTTCCGATGGGTTTTCAGGTTCAGGATCAGCACAATCCGATCCCAGGCGGCTAACGCCGTCTGAAAGCTTGCCCACAAGGCTGCCAGTTGCTTTAACGGGCTGTAAAACCGGTTGGTATAAGATAAAAAACTAATTAAGAAGCCTATGGTAAAAGAACCCTGAATGATCATATAAATCCCCAAAGAAAGCACTACAAGCTGAGCTATATTCGTAAAAAAGGTATAAACGGGCATTAGCAAATTGTTGGCCAGCCCGGCGCCTACCGCATTTTTATAATTCTCTTCATTAGCCTCTTCAAAGCGGTTTCGGAAAAAATCCCTTCGGTTAAAAGCGACAATGGTTTTAAAATTGGTCAGCCCCTCCTGAACTTCCCCACTTAACCCACCTGTACTTTTCAGGTTTGCCGCATTTTTCTTTTTCACCCAGGGAGATATTAATTTTGTAAAGATTAGAATAAATAATGCAGGAACAAGCGCCGCTCCGCCCAGTTCCGGGTTAATCGCAATCAGGAAAATACCGGCGCCGGTCATCATAATGATATCGCTTAAAAACCGCATGAGCGATTGAGAAAAAAACTGATTCAATTTATCGGTATCATTATTAATACGGGAGATCAAATCTCCGGATTTATTCTGATTGAAGAAATCAACCGGGAAGGATTCAATTTTTGTAAACACGGCGTTACGAAGCGAATACAACGTGCGCAATCCAATGGCGCCCATCAGCCGGGTTTGTAAATAATTAGCCGCGAGCGCTATCAGGTAAATTCCAAGCAGATAACCCGAATATACCAGAACGCCATGCAGGTCACCGGTTTCTACATATTTGTCAATGGCATAAGCCACGACCAGCGGCCCCAGCAGAGTCGCTGCCGAATTAACAAGAATAGCCAGGAAAGCAAAAAAAAGATTCCAGTGTTCTCCTCCGATCAGCCCAAGCAACTTCCGAACGAGCGAGCCATTTTTCTCCTTCTCGGCCTCTCTTTGTATGTCATAAAGATTGTAGTTCATAACTGCTCGTACTTCTTTGGGACTGATAGATTTGATTATACTCAGGGCTGGTCTTCATTAATGTTTTGTGAGTGCCTTTCACCAACAGCTCAGATTGCATCAGCAGAATGATCTGATCAAAATCTTTAACAGATTCAATCTTCTGGGTAATAGATAGGAGGGTGATACCAGGATAATTCTCTTTCACATTAGCAAGTATTTTTTGTTCCGTATGCATATCTACGCGGGCTGTAAAATCATCCAATAAAAGGATTTTGGGGTTTAAGGCCAGAGCCCTGGCCAGCATCACCCGTTGCTTTTGGCCTCCGGAAAGGCTGGTTCCTCCCTCAGAAACTACGGTATCCAACCCCGCAGGGAGACTCTTTATAAGGTCATGAAGTTCGGCGGTGGCAATGGCCTTTTCCAAATCAGCATCGTTACCGGACCTGTTAAAAGCTATATTTTCTCTAAGCGTTACGTTAAATAAAATGCTATCCTGAAAAACCAGGCCAACCTGATTATGAAAAGTCTCACGATCGTAATCGGTAATTGATTCTCCGTCAAACCGTATAACGCCCTCATTGGGTCTGATCAATCCTGTAAGCAAATAAAACAGCTGTGTTTTGCCGGCAGCCGTAGGGCCGATAACAGCCGTACGCGAGCCGGGCCTGATCTCAAAAGAAATGTCTTTCAAAACTACTTTATCCCCATAGCTTAGTGTAACCCCCTGAACCTGAATCCGGCCCTCCAAAGCGCCTGTTCTGGTTCCTGAATGTTTTTCTTCCGGTGCTTCTAAAACTTCATAGATACGGGCATAGGAAGCGCTTGATCTCGCAATCACATTGCTCATAAAACCAATGAGCATAATCGGGAAAATCAAAAGTGCAATATAACTGTTAAAAGCTGCAAAATCTCCAAGCGTCATGCTTCCGACAATAACCAGGCGCCCGCCCAGAGCCAGTACAGTAAGCAGCGCCATATTCCCAACGAAAACGACCAGTGGAATGAGGGTGGCAAATAACTTCAAAATAGACATACCCAAGCCCAAAAATTCTTTATTGGCTGCCACAAATTTTTCATATTCGGGTTGTTGAGCGTTAAGCACCCGGATCAAAGCAGCCCCCAGAATGCTCTCGCTGATGACCCGGTTAAGCCAGTCAATCACCTCCTGGCTCCGCTTAAAAAGTAATTTAATTCGGGCAAATACCCAATAAAAAATAAAACCAATAACAGGGATAATGGTCAATACCGCCAGTCCCAGCTTCCAATTAATGGATAACAATAAAACAGAAGTCCCGATAATCAAAAAGAAGGATGAAATCATAACGGGAACAGCTCTCGAAATAAAGGACTTTACGGCATCCACATCTGATGTCAGATTGGTGAGCAACTTCCCCGGAGAAACCTTTTCAATAAACCCAAAGGTTTGTTGTGCAATTTTTGCAGAAAGACCGGTTCTCAGATCCTTTGCAACCCTTTCGGCGGCAATAGTCTGAACAATACTCTGCAAATAGGTAAACACGAATATTCCAAATGCAGCCGAAAAGAAGGCCATAATCAGGGTTCTGAAATTTAGCGTATCTGCAGAATAAGAATCAATACCATAAGAAATGACTTTCGGGATAACCAGGTTAATCCCGTTGCTGAGCAAGGCCAGAATAACCAGCCACACAATATACTTAACATATTGCGCGAGCAAAGAGAACAGGTTGGCCTTCTTGGGCCGTTCCTTCTGAGGTGCACTCTCTTCACGTTTTTTCACCTTTCCCTGTCTCTTGTTTCCATTATTATTCATCCAAAAAATCTGAGATTAGACCTGTTTTATACAAAAGTAGGCACAAATAGGAGAAATCGGTATGGCCTTATAGGTAAGTATCGGGAAAAAATCGGTAAATGGCAGTGACTATCAAGCAGAACAGGTTCTACATTTTGATAAAACTTTACCCTTTGCCATATATCTTCTTCATCACCTCTTCTTTATAGCTGCCTCCAATTGGTATCTGATCCTCCCCTATCTCAATGGTATTGCCAAATAAAGCAGTAATTGCATCCACAGAAACAATATAAGACCGATGGGTACGAATAAAACTGGTAGCAGGTAACTGATCTTCTGCCTCTTTCATTGTCATTCCTGCCAATAGTTTTTCTTCTTTCATAACAAACCGGACAAAGTCTTTATGGGCTTCCAGAAATAATATATCTTTAAAATTCACCTTCACAAGCTTACCGAAATTTTTAATAAAGAGAAAGTCCAAGTCTGTCGCTGGGTACTTTTTTGAAGCGGCGGGGGGAGCCGGTGCATCCTTTTTCATATTTACTCGCTCTACGGTTTTTAAAAATCTCTTAAAGGTTATGGGTTTCACCAGATAATCCAACGCATTTAATTCAAAGCCTTCCACAGCATGTTCCGGGTAGGCAGTAGTAAAAACCAATGATGGCGGTGATTTAAGAGAACGGTAAAAGTCCAATCCATTGATTACCGGCATATTAACATCTAAAAACAAAACATCTATTTTATCCTTCATTAAAAAGCCATAGGCTTCTACGGCATTTTTACAGGTGCCTGCAATCTCCCAATCGGGTATTTTTTCTATATAGCCCTCTATCAGTTTTCGGGCCAGTGGTTCGTCATCCACAATCAGGCATTTTATTTTTGACATTCCAGAGGCAATTTTAAAGTGGCAGAATAATGGTTATCTCTTTCGAGAATCTGTAATAGATATTTTGAATCATAATAATAATCCAGCCTTTCTCTCAAATTGACCAATCCAAGGCCGCCCTGATTCTTCTTCCTGTATTCAGGACTAAAATTATTCTCCACATGCAGGGTTAAGAATTGGTTGGTGATCGCCAGCTCGGCCTTCAGGCAAGATTGCTCCAGCTGGGAATTAACACCATGTTTAAATGCATTTTCTACTAAGGGTAACAGCAGAAAAGGGGGAATATTAATCGCGGGCACCCAATCCGGCCATCGAATTTCCATTTGAATATTATCAGACCGTACTGCCTGCAACTCAATAAAGTCTTTCAGCATATTGATTTCTTTTTCCAGTGAACTAAACTCCGCCTTTCCATCATACAGCGTATATCTTAATAGTGAAGAAAGTCCGGAAACCATTTCAGCCGACCTCTCCAGCTCTCTGTTGGTGATAAGGGAATAAATGTTGTTTAGTGTATTAAACAAAAAATGGGGATGAATCTGGGCTTTGAGAAAGTCCATTTTCAATTTCAGGTTTTGTTTCTCCAGGCTGTTTTTTACCCATTGCAACCGGAGATGATCCCTGAAAGCATGGGCAACCACCGGCATGCTCATGAGAAGGATAAAAGAAAAGATCATTTGCACCCATACGATAAGGCTGCCGAAAAAGCCCCAGTATCCCGCTTCTCTTATTCGTTTCCCAATGCCATTCCCGGTTACTGTCTCATGGATGTCCAAAATCTTATTCAGATACTCAGCTCCACGAATACTAAAATAGAAAAGATGCGAGTATATAAAAAAACAGCCTACGAGGCATAAAAGGCCCCATAAAAGCCTTTTACCCCCCACAAAGAAACGATAGGTTGTATTGATAAAAAGATAATAAGAGGGAGCTATGATAAAGAGGTTCGCCAAAAATCCATAGAGTAAATCAACATAGAGTCTCCATCCCATTACATTATTCTCACCCTGAGACCGCGCAGGACTTATAAAAGATATCAGAGAAATATAAAAAATCCAAAACAACGCATGCAGTCCAAGGCGGTAATTCTGTTGGGAAAAACTCTTCTGCCAGGCTTTTTGCAACTTACTCATAATACGAAAATAGACAAATTTTAAGTGTGGTTATCCAATAATCGATCAAGAGACAATAAAAACCGACCAATTAGCTCTATCGGGCGATGAATGATTCTCCGGTAGCATTAATAAAAGATGATCCCCCATTTTAGCGCATTGACCTACATTTTCTGCCCTTTTATCGACTTTTCTTTTCTCTGTCGGTCATGTTGATTTTATTTGCAGCCAATTATTAAAGGAGGATATCCTAAAATTAATCTTTATGAAAAAAATAATTCTTGGTTTCACCATTCTATTCACTTTTTTCCTTGCTTTTCAATCCAATGCACAACAGAAGCAGTTTGGCGACCTCTCCGGTCGGGTTATTAACAATGAAAACAAACCACTGGCATACGCGACGGTAAAACTACTTAAGGCCCAAGATTCTGCTTTGGTCAAAGGGGCGCTCACAGATGAGGAAGGGAAGTATCATTTTGAGCACATTGCTTTGGGCTCCTATTTTATTTCAGTTAACATGGTTGGACTGAAAACGACAAACAGCCCTGTTTTTTCTCTTGCTGGTAACCACAAAGAGTTGTCAACCATTTCCCTAAAGCCAGATGAGCAGGTTCTAAAGGGGGTTCAGGTAACGGCAGCAAAGCCCCTGATACAACATAAGCCGGGAGAAACCATCGTAAATGTGGAAAATAGCGCTACAAGCGCCGGGAACACAGTTATGGAAGTTTTAGAAAAATCTCCCGGAATATTTGTAGATCAGGATGACAACATCTCAATGAACGGCAAAAGCGGCGTCAACATTCTGATCAATGGACGTCCTACCCATTTATCTGCCAGCCAACTCGCTGCTATGTTGAAGGGAATGCCGGCTTCGGCAGTTTCACACATAGAGCTAATGACACAACCGCCGGCAAAATATTCGGCAGAAGGGACAGCCGGATTGATCAATATCGTTTTGAAAAAGCAGACTGCTTTAGGAATAAATGGAAATCTTACTGCCGGGGTCGGCTATGGTCAATATCCAAAATACAACGCCGGAGGTTCTCTGAATTACCGAAACAAGGCTTTTAGCCTTTATACAAACTACGGATTTGACCATAGAAAGAATAAAATAAACATGGATATTAACCGGTCTTTCTATATGCCAGATTCCAAAGACATCCAGACCCTCATGAAACAAACCAGCGACATGAAATTCCTCGGAAATAACCATACCGCACAACTGGGAATGGACTTCTATCTCGATGAAAAGCAAACCATCGGTTTTGTAGCAAACGGTTCTTTTAATAACGGAGAACTCAACACCTACAGCCCGGTTTATTTCATGGATGCCAACAAAAAGACAGATTCGGTATCCACTTCTGAAAATCATACCGGGTACAACTGGAACAACACCAGCGGGAACCTGCATTACAACCTGAACCTGGACGAAAAAGGCAGCGCCTTAACGGCCAACCTTGACTATAACCGCTTTTATCAGGAGATGCCGCAATCTCTCCTAACCTCAGTTACTGATGAAAAGGGAGACCTGCTACATGATCCCAAAGAACGCAAAGGCCAACAACCTAATACCATAAATATTTATGCCGCAAAAGTAGATTATACCGGTATGCTTAAAAACAACATTAAGCTGGAAGCCGGACTGAAAACCAGTTTTGTAAATACCAATAACAACAGCCGTTTTCAAATCCTCAATTCTGGTAAATGGGAAAATGATCCCGGCAATACCAATCATTTCGTTTACAAAGAAAACATTAATGCCGCCTATATAAGTCTTTCCAAAACCTTAAAAAATGGCTGGAGCGCCAAAGCCGGCCTGCGGGGTGAACAAACTAACACCCGGGCGCAGCAGATGATTACGGATTCTATAAACAACAACCATTACCTTAATTTATTTCCCAATGTCTCACTAACTAAAATACTAAACCCAAACAACATATTCAACCTATCCTACAGCCGCCGGATAGACCGGCCTGATTATCAGAGCCTGAACCCTTTTATTTACTATGTGGATGAATATACTTATCGTGTAGGGAATCCCTATCTAAAACCGCAGTTTGTCAATACTTTAGAACTGGGATACACCTTCAGGAAAAAATATTCTGCCGTTTTGAGTTACAGCCACACCAGTGACATCATGTCTATGGTACTCCGGCAGGTGGATTCAACCCACACCACTTTTCAAACACGGGACAACATCAGCAAACTGGATAACCTGACACTGAACCTGGGGATACCGGTCAGTATTACAAAATGGTGGCAAACCTATAACAGTGTGATGCTCTTTTATAACCTTTATAACGGAATTTATAGTGGTTATGAATTACATAAAGGCTATGTATCCTTTATGGCAAACACACATCAGAGTTTTATTTTAGGATCCGGCTGGACGGGTGAATTAACCGGGATGTTCAGAAGTAGTTTTATTATGGGGCCCCTGATTATCCAGCCCCTGGGCATGGTTTCGGCAGGTTTGAAAAAGACCTTATGGAATGACAAAGCCAGTTTAAAACTAAATATTCAGGATATTTTTCAAACGCTGAATTTCCGGGGGAATATAGATTTTGGAAACCTGCACGCAACTACCGCAACCCATATTCATCAACGTGCAGCCAACCTGACTTTTACCTGGAATTTTGGCAACCAGAAGGTAAAAGTAAACAAACATGAAAATTCAGCTATTCAAAAGGAAGAAAACAGAATACAGAAAGGAAATGATAACCAACAACTTTAACTGGAAGGCCCTCTGCTGAAAAGGTGGAATGACGAGGATAGGAGACAACATCGTGCCTCAACCAACTATCTCAAAAGCGATTTCCCTGTATTTTCCGGGAAAGAAGTGAAAAAAGGTTTATTTTGTGGTAGATTAGATAATGAACAAAATAAATTCTGATGCATTATAAGATACCGATTCGCATTTTTTCTCTCTTTTTGATGCTGTCTTTTCTAACCGTCTTTCACCTTCCGGGCAAGGGTCAGCAAAAGCCGAATATTATCATTTTCCTCGTGGATGATGTAGGTTATGGAGATTTATCGCTATATGGCAATCCCAATATCCGGACGCCACATATTGACTCGCTTGCATACAGCGGCCTCCGGTTTACCTCTATGGAGGCAGCTCCCTGGTGTGTTCCTTCCCGTGCCGAATTAATGACGGGACGGTATATGTCACGGACGAATTTTAATGGAGGAACCGGCGCCGGAGGACATGGTGGTATCCCCGATACTATCCTTACCCTGGCTCAATCCTTAAAGGATGCCGGGTACTCTACCGCGATGGTTGGAAAATGGCATCTGGGCTATGATCCTAAGAAATACCTACCAACCAATAGAGGATTTGACAGTTGGTTAGGACTTCCTTATTCCAATGATTATAAATTGCCTTATGTCAATACGGATGTTCCCCTGGTGATGTATAGAGATACGACCGTTGTAGAATATCCGGTTAACCAGGATTCTCTGACTGTAAAATATACGGCAGAAGCGGTTCGTTTTATCCGTAGCAAAGAAGGGGGAAAAGGGACTCCCTTCTTTTTATATTTCGCTTATAATGCAGCTCATTTACCCTTGCATACTACCACTGAATTTTATGGAAAATCGAATGCCGGTTTAAGAGGAGATGTCATACAAACCGTTGATTGGAGTGTGGGAAAAGTATTAAGCACACTAAAAGAAGCCGGGCTGGATAAAAATACCATTGTATATTTTGGGTCTGACAATGGTCCATGGGAAAATGCACCTGACCGAATGTTTAGAAAATTGAAGAAGAGAGAAGGTTCTAATGATAAAATCTGGGAAAGAGGGGGCAATAAACCTTGGGATGCCGGCAGCGCAGGGCCGCTGCGAGGTTACAAACATACAACTTATGAGGGCGGGCCGAGAGTACCGGCCATGATCAGTTGGCCAGGCCATATTAAGCCGAATCAAATATCGAATGGGTTAATTACCCACATGGATTTATACACTACTTTTATAAAAGCAGGTAAAGGGCAATTGCCAGACTATAAAATTGACGGTATGAATATGTTGCCCTTCTTAACAGGGAAAGCTCCGACCTCTCCCAGAAAAGAATATGGTTATTTTATAAATAGCCTTCAGGGCATCCGGGTGGGGGAATGGAAATTAAGAGATGTCGGCGGATATGCTCAATTGTTCAATATGAAATACGATCCGGAAGAAAAATACAATCAGGCGAAAAATCATCCTGAAATAGTTCAGGAATTAAAATCAAAGATGGTCGAATTAGCTCAAGACGTAGGAAAGAGGGTAGAGTTTATGTATTTTAAATAGGGTATTAATGCAGCAGCTTCGGTTTACGATGTTAGTGGTTAGGCTTTATGTGTTGTTACATTGAAATTGCCTCGACTATTGTTACAAGTGTTATTCCGATTGCTTGAACTGTCCCTGTAATTGCCCCAAAAGTCAATGGATTATTATAGACAGCCGGTTTAATTCTGTTAGTATATTCATTATTGTCGTTTTATCTACTTGATTTCATTGCCTTTACTTTTTTGATTGTGTTATCGGCCAAGAATTCTTTATATTCTTTACTTTCCATCCCAAATAATGCAATTTTTCCATCCTTATTGTTATGTATTCCAAAGCCGTAAACCTTTGTTAATGGTGAAGCCCGAAAACACGGTTGTCCTTTTGAAAAGAATTGTTCTCTCGCTTCTCTATATTCAGCTTTTGTCAAGCCATTTCGGTCAGCATATACCTGAAAAAATACGTCATCAGAAGTAAATTTATATGGGCTCTTTGCTACCAATTCATATTGTATTTCAGCAACGGTTTTGTTTTCCTTTGATGGCGGAACTGTTCCGCAGGTTGCTTTGGTATCTTCTGCAACTTCTATGAAAGTGTCGAAATAATTCGTTGAATGTATTTTCATAATTACTATCGTTTTTCGATTGGGTGTTTTTTTGAGCTGACTGCTAACATCGTAGTTGCTGCTTAAAGCACCAATTATTTGTGCTGTCACGGCAAACCTGAATAATCCTAAATCAGAAAATTGGTAATAGCCTATCTTTCTTTATAGATTCTCAATCCTTCTGACGCATATTTTTTGACATGATCATCGACACTTATCAGTATATAATTATTGGAAATGGCTTGCCAAATCAGCATTCGATCAAACGGGTCTTTATGATAAGTCGATTTTAATTTATGGTAAGTACTGGCTTCTTTTGCGGATAGTGGAATGAGGTCCAGAACGTTTTAACAAATTATTTCCCGGCCTTATCGTCTCTTATCATCTGAATGAAATTGTCAAACAAGTAGCGGGAATCATGACAACCCGGCGTAGATTCCGGATGGTATTGAACCGAAAACGCCTTTTTGGATTTAATCCGGATACCTTCTATGGAACCATCATTCAGGTTGACATGAGTTACTTCCATATCCTTACAATTTTTGAGGCCTTCTGCATCCACATTAAAGCCGTGATTCTGGGTAGTGATCTCACTGACATTAGTCAGTTTATTGATTACGGGGTGGTTTAATCCGCGATGGCCATGGTGCATTTTAAAAGTTTTTACCCCATTCGCCAATGCTAACAACTGATGGCCCATACATATTCCGAACATGGGTTTGCCGGAAGAAGTAATTTCTTTCACGGTCTCAATGGCATAATCCATCGCCGCAGGATCACCGGGACCATTGGAAACAAAATAACCATCGGGGTTAAATTTTTTCAGCTCCGAGAATGGAGTACGTGCGGGATAAACCTGTAGATAAGCCCCGCGTTCCGTCATACAACGCAAGATATTCTTCTTGGTTCCCAGATCCAAAACGGATATCCTTACATCTGAATTGGGGTCTCCCATTTGATAAACCGCTTTGGCAGAAACCTTTGATGAAAGTTCAAGACCCTCCATGGATGGCGTTTCAGCCAGACGTTTATTCAATTCTTCATCTGATAAGTCTTCGGAAGTGATAAGGCAGTTCATGGCGCCCTTGCTTCGGATATGGGTTACCAGGGCCCGGGTGTCCAGATCATAGATACCAACTATTCCGTTTTCCTTCAAATAATCTTCAAGAGAGGCCCTGGCCACCTGTCTTGAAAATTCGTCGGAAACATTTTTACAAACCAGCCCGCTTATTTTTACACTGTCAGATTCTACATCTTCATCCCGGGTTCCATAATTCCCGATATAACAATTGTTCATGATGAGTACCTGACCGGTATAAGAAGGATCGGTGAATACCTCCTGGTAGCCGGTCATCCCGGTATTAAAGCAAACTTCTCCTGTAGTGGTCCCTATTTTCCCCAGGGCTTTCCCTTTGTACACTGTGCCATCGTCAAGCAGCAGCCTGGCAGAAAGGGTATGATCTGATTCAGACATTTATTGTATTGTTATTGGTTCTAAATAATTTTTCAAAAAAACTGGTGCAAAGTTAATTTTTATTCATAAAAAAAGACAAAGCAATAAACTTTGTCTTTTTTATGAAGGATTTATTAAAATCATTTTTCCTCAGGTTCTTTGTTATCACCCTTATCCGAAGCCTTTGGCTCCTCCCCGGTATCTTTTTCCGCTTTCTGAGGCGCTTCTTCTTCCGAGGCTGGCTTTTCAGGCTCCTGTACAGCAGTCTCCGCTTTTGGTTCTTTTACTTCTTCTTTTGCGGGCTCCTCTGCTTTAGCCGGTTCCTCTTTAGATTCGGGCTCTGCAACCTTAGTATCCTGTTTTTCTTCTGTACCGGAAGAAGTGCTCTTTGCATGAGAACGGCCACTTCGACGCGTCCGCTTCCGTTTTACTTCTTTCGCCGGTGCATTGGAATAAAGTTCATTGTAATCAACCAGCTCAATAAGCGCCATCTCTGCGGCATCACCATAGCGGGCTCCCAACTTAATGATCCGGGTATATCCCCCCGGCCGGGTTCCTATTTTAGCACTTACATCACCAAATAATTCGGAAACAATTTCTTTATCTTGAAGATAACTAAAGACAACCCTGCGCTGATGAGTAGTATTGGTTTTTGATTTGGTTATCAGTGGCTCCACATACACGCGTAATGCCTTGGCCTTCGCTAAAGTAGTAATGATCCGCTTATGCTGGATAAGGTCGCAGGCCAGGTGAGAAAGCAACGCCTTGCGATGTGCTGACTTTCTCCCTAAATGATTGAGTTTTACTCTATGACGCATAATTTAATAATTTATTATCTTATCAATCTTCTTCCAAATTAATTTTGGTCAGGTCCATACCAAAACGCAAACCGCGATCAGTAATCACCTGTTCAATTTCTGCCAGTGATTTCTGTCCGAAATTACGGAATTTCATCAACTCATCCTGACTATACTGAACCAGTTCACTCAGCGAATTAATCTTAGCTGCTTTCAGGCAATTAAATGCACGAACGCTTAAATCTAAATCTTCTAACGGAGTTTTAAGGACTTTACGCAACTGCAACGTTTTCTCGTCCACAACATCTTCCTTTTCCTCCCTGCCCATGTCCAGATTAATGTTCTCGTCTGTAATGATCATCAGGTGCTGAATAAGGATACGAGCCGCTTCTTTTACTGCTTCTTCAGGATGAATGGTGCCATCGGTGCTCACTTCCATTACCAGCCGTTCGTAGTCGGTTTTTTGTTCTACACGCGTATTGTCAATGCTATACTGTACCTTCTTAATAGGGGTGTAAATAGAATCTATCGCAATAAGACCAACCGTTTCATCCTTTATCTCCTGTTCATCAGCAGGCACATATCCACGGCCCTTGGAGATATTCATTTCAATATCCAGAGTGGCGGAGGTATCCAACGTACAAATAAACAAATCCGGATTCATGATCTGAAAAGAGGAAGTTCCCTCTTCAATCATGCCGGCAGTAAATTCAGTTTTGTTTTTTATGGTCAGATGAATCTTTTCATTGGCAACATCACTATCAACTATCTTTTTAAACCGAACTTGTTTAAGATTGAGAATAATTTCGGTAACATCTTCCGAAATCCCTTTTATAGTTGAAAATTCATGATCAGCGCCACCAATTTTAATGCTGTTTATAGCATAGCCTTCCAGGGAGGAAAGCAATACACGACGCAATGCATTTCCAATGGTCACACCATAACCCGGCTCCAGGGGACGAAATTCAAACTGTGCTTCAAAATCATTCGCCTTTTGAAGGGCAATTTTGTCAGGTTTTTGAAAATTTAAAATGGCCATTTAACAATGTAATTTTTAAAAAGTTATTTAGAATACAACTCCACAATCAGTTGTTCCTTAATGTTTTCAGGAACACTTTCCCGTTCGGGATAAGCCAGGAAAGTACCTTTTAATTCTTTCTCATTCCAGTCTAACCAGTTAAACTTAGGGTTCTTTCCTCTTACGCGCTCAATTAAAGTGGTATTCTGAGTCGTTTTTCCTTTAAAACCCACCAGATCACCGGCTTTTAACCTGTAAGACGGGATATTTACGATCTGCCCGTTAACAGTAATGTGCTTATGAGAAACCAACTGCCTTGCAGCTGGTCGTGAAGGAGCTGCTCCCATACGATACAGAACATTATCCAGACGGGCTTCCAACAGTTTAATAAGGTTTTCACCCGGAGCACCTTTAAGACGGGAGGCTTCTTCAAATGTTTTTCTGAATTGACGTTCTAAAAGGCCATAAGTATATTTGGCTTTTTGCTTCTCTAATAACTGAAGCGCATATTCACTGGGCTGTCTGCGCCGGCGGTTTCCGCCATGCTGCCCGGGCGGATTGCTGTTTTTACTGAGGTATTTTCCATTCCCCAGAATGGGCTCTCCAAATCTGCGAGAAATGCGGGTTTTGGGACCTGTGTACCTTGCCATAGTTCTTTTATAGATTTTTTAGTTGCGATGCATGATTATTAAAAAATCTTAAAACCGAATCATGCACCCACAAATTAAACGATACAATAATGATTAAACTCTTCTTCTCTTGGGTGGGCGGCAGCCATTATGAGGCAGGGGGGTAACATCTTTTATCATGTTCACCTCAATACCGGAATTGGAGATTGCACGAATCGCACTTTCTCTTCCCGAACCGGGGCCTTTTACATATACATCAGCCCGTTTCATTCCGGCATCTATCGCCACTCTGGCTGCATCCTGGGCAGCAGTTTGAGCAGCATAAGGGGTATTTTTCTTTGACCCCCTAAAGCCCATCTTACCTGCGGTTGACCAGGAAATTATTTGTCCCTGTTTGTTGGTAATGCTAATAATGATATTGTTGAAACTGGCAGTAATATGCACATCTCCTACCGCTTCAACCTTCACCAGTCTTTTTCTGGCTGTAGCTTTACTACTTGTTGGTTTTTTAGCCATTGGTTAATTCTATATACAGTTAATTAATTCAATCCTATTTACGCGGCGCCTTTTTCTTACCGGCAACCGTTTTACGCCGGCCTTTACGAGTTCTGGAATTGGTTTGTGTCCGCTGACCACGAAGGGGAAGCCCCTTACGATGGCGCACTCCTCTGTAACAGGCAATATCCAAAAGACGTTTGATATTAGTCTGAACTTCAGAACGTAGCGCCCCTTCTACCTTAATCTCATTGTTTATGATGGTACGGATAGAAGTAAGCTCCTCATCATTCCAATCGCTTACCTTCTTATCGTAGTCAATATTAGCTTTATCAAGGATGTATTGTGCGGTAGAGCGGCCAATACCAAAAATATAGGTAAGCCCTATTTCGCCTCTTTTATTTTTCGGAAGATCTACCCCGGCTATACGTGCCATAAATGGTTATATTGTTAAATGGTTATATTGTTAAATGGTTATATTGCTGCACACTGCAAATGGTCAACTCTTCGACTTCGCTCAGGACAACGCTGTCAACTGCCTATCCCTGACGTTGTTTAAAACGCGGATTTTTCTTGTTAATCACATACAATTTCCCCTTGCGACGAACAATCTTACAATCGACACTTCTCTTCTTGATGGATGCTCTTACCTTCATTTTTCTTAATTCTTAATGGATTCCTTATTTATACCTATATATAATACGTCCTCTTGTTAAGTCATAAGGACTCATTTCCACACTCACTTTATCGCCTGGCAATATCCGGATATAGTGCATCCGCATCTTGCCGGAAATAGTAGCAATAATTTCATGTTCATTTTCCAATCTAACCCGAAACATCGCGTTAGACAGTGATTCTACAATCGTTCCGTCCTGCTTTATTAATGCCTGTTTTGCCATAATCCTTTCTAAAAGGCTGCAAAGATACAAATATTATTCCGAAATACAATAATCTCTTGTCTCTCAATCTAAATAGCCGTCATTCAACTCCGGATTAGCCTTTTCTGCCCCTTCTATGGGCGCAAAATCAGACAAGACTTCCGATGCTCCCTTTTTTACATATACTACATGCTCATAATGTGCAGAATTCGAGCCATCGCGGGTAACTACAGTCCAGCCATCTTCCAGGTAAGAAATTTCTCTACCTCCCAGGTTAATCATAGGTTCAATGCAAATGACCAAACCTTCTTTCAACTTCCGGCCTTTTCCCCGGCGCCCGTAATTGGGAATCTGAGGATCTTCATGTAAATCGCGCCCCAGCCCGTGGCCGACTAATTCCCTTACCACGCCATATCCTCTTTCCCTTTCCGTATATTGCTGGATGGCAAAAGAGATATCCCCAATACGCCTTCCTGCCACTGCACATTCAATTCCTTTATAGAGAGATGCCTTTGTGTCTTTCATCAGTTCCAGCGTGTCTGCATCTACATTGCCTATTGCAAAAGTGTAAGCGCTATCTCCATGAAACCCATTTAATATCACACCGAGGTCCACTGAAACAATATCCCCGTCCTTCAACTTATAATCATTAGGGATACCATGGACTACGGCCTCATTTACTGAAATACAGGCTGCATTTGGAAAACCCTGATAATCCTTAAAAGAAGGAATCGCATTGTGACTTATAATATATTCTTCAGCTAACCGGTCTATCTCCAGCAGGCTCATTCCCGGTTTTAGCTCCAGCGCCACTTCTGCCAGCGTAGCGGAAACTAAAAGAGCGCTCTTCCGCATCAACTCAATTTCACTCTCAGATTTATAAAGAATATGCATGATAAAAAATCACATAGAAACACCTGCACCCGCAGTTCTCCCGGCTATACGCCCTTTGCTCATCAACCCATCGTAATGGCGCATCAAAAGGTGTCCTTCGATTTGTTGCAGGGTATCTAAGATTACTGCTACAATAATTAGCATGGAGGTTCCGCCAAAGAATATCGCAAATTGCTGGTTGATGTTCAGAGCATTCGCAAAGCCAGGCAAAATACCCACGATTGCCAAAAAGAAAGCTCCCGGCAACATAATCCGGTCCATTATGGTACCTATATAATTTGCTGTGGCTTTACCCGGTTTTATGCCCGGAATAAATCCGTTATTCCGCTTCATCTCATCCGCCATCTGGGTAGGGTTAAAGATCAATGCGGTATAAAAATAAGTAAACAGAATTACCATAATACCATAAACCACATTGTATGGAACTGTAGTAAAATCAGACATGATCTGAATGATCTTGGCTACCGTGCCACCGGGCGTTGCCATACTGGAAAAAGCCATTGGAATAAACATGATGGACTGGGCAAAAATGATGGGCATTACACCTGCTGCATTCACCTTTAGCGGTAAAAACTGGCGTACGCCCCCCAGCTGCCTGTTGCCGACAATTCGTTTTGCATAATTCACCGGAACCTTACGGGTACCCTGAACGAGTGCAACCAAACCGGCAATAACGGCCACCAAGAATACAATTTCCAACAGGAAAATCAATAATCCGCCTCCGCCCATATTGGCTTTGGATTGCCACTCAAAGACCAGCGCATTGGGGAGGCTCGCTATAATCCCAATCTCAATAAGTAAAGAAGTACCGTTTCCAATACCTTTATCGGTTATCTTTTCCCCCATCCACATAACAAACAAACTACCGGAAGTTAATACGATAACGGTGGATATCCAAAAAATCCATCCCTGAAACTGAGGTAAAATAGCCTGTCCCGACTGGCTACGCAGGTAAGCAACATAAGCGCCAGCCTGGGCAGCAGTTACAACCACGGTGAGGTAACGGGTATATTGATTAATCTTTCTTTGTCCACTTTCTCCCTCCTTCTGTAATTTGGCAAAGGTGGGAACTGCGATGGTCAAAAGCTGCATGGCAATAGATGCAGAGATGTAAGGCATAATTCCCAAAGCAAAAATAGATGCCCGGGAAAAAGAACCGCCGGCAAACATGTTTAACAACCCCAATAACCCCTGCGAAGAAGCCTGCATGGATAGCTCCACCGGATCAAGTCCCGGCAGGGTAATAAAAGAGCCTATGCGATAAACGAAAATAAGACCCAACGTGTAAAGTATCCTTTTACGCAGGTCTTCAATACTCCATATATTTCGGATTGTGGTTATAATCTTCTTCACCGGAAAGCGTTCATTTTACCAGGTTAAAAAAATAAGCATCGCTCTTAAAGTAATTCCAGTTTAGAACCGGCTTTTTCAATTGCTTCCTTAGCTTTGGCGCTTACCGCATTTACTTTAAAGGCAACGTTAACCGTTAAATCACCATCTGACAAGATTTTCACCCGTTCGTTACGGCCTATAATCCCATTTTCATACAATGAATCAACGCTAAACTCGGCAAGTTCGTATTTTTCTGTCAAATCAGAAACCATTTTCAGGTTAAAAACCCTGTAAGCAATCCTGTTGCGGCTTTTAAAGCCCCGCTTGGGGGTCCGCCGCTGAATGGGCATCTGGCCGCCTTCATGGCCAATCTTAGTCTTATAGCCACTGCGGGATTGCTGTCCTTTATTCCCTTTGGTGGAGGTTCCGCCCTTGCCGGAAGCTTCCCCACGCCCAAGGCGTTTCCGCTTCTTTATTGCGCCTTCTGCAGGCTTTAATGTATGTAATTCCATGGTTTAATTCATTAATTCTTTTAGGCTTCTTTTTCAACTGTCACCAAGTGGCTGACCTTACGGATCATTCCTTCTACCTGTGGCGTCAATTCCAGTTCCCTTGTCGAATTCATTTTGCCGAGGCCCAATGCCCTCAAGGTTCGTTTTTGCCGTTCCGTATGGTCAATAGGGCTTTTTACCAGTTTTACTTTAACTTTTCCCATCTTTTTGTCAGTTTGCAGTTCTCAGTTTGCAGTT